>CAYOLQ010000182.1:0-5321 GCA_964404825.1 uncultured Chitinophaga sp. | reverse complement strand
CCTGAGAGCTTTTTTGCGTGGTTTGATCGGTTACGCTGTTTTGGCTGTTGATCTTATCAAAGCAGAAAAGGGTAAGAATGAACAGGCTGAGGATTTTAGTCTTTTTCATTTTTAGTACGGGTTATTATTTATCTTACAATTTTGGAAAAATCATCATACAAAAACCGCCTCCTGCAGCCATTCTAATTTGAAAAATTTGATCTTTTTCTGCTTCTCCTGATAATATTTCATAAGCCTCCTTGTTTGATTGATAATGGGAGTTTTTCGCATCTAAAAATTTTATAAGATTATATGTTCCCTTATCCAGGAAATCTAATTTAACATCCACTGTCCTTTCCTGCTCGTTGGTATTTCCGGCTATAAACCAGTTCATGCCTTTACGCCTGGCAACAATGATATATTCTCCAGGTGTCCCATCTAATATTTGCGTTTCATCCCATGTATCAGGCATTTCTCTGATAAACCGGAATAAATCAGCCTTGCTGTTATATACATCGCCATTGTCAGGCAGGATTAACAACGGCGAATAGTTAACCAGACAACGTGCTGTTTCACCAACAACAGTGCTGTTTAGACCATTTTTATCAACTTTTACCCTATTGTGCAATCCAATCAGATCGTAATATCCATTAGACATATCCAGAGGACCTGATAAACCGTTAATAAATGGTGCTGTTACAGCTTTCTCAGGGCTGAAAGATTTTCTGCTATCCTGTTGAGCATGACAATATTCCACCGTTATCTTGTTAGGAAAAGTCCGTTCCTCCCCTCCGGGATGTATCGGATTATCATGAAAAACAACCAACATCTGGTATCTGGCACATAATCGGGTAATAGCCCATGTGGTGTCTACAAATACCTTTCGGTCATTAATTTCCCTTGCAAGAAATCCATATTTTATTCCGGAAGCTCCCCAGTGTTGGAACGTTTTCAGTACCTCTTCGAGGTTCCAGTCGTTTTTTCCTAAATTATTGAAGCGGTCAATATAAAGCAATATTTTGACATTTTTTTTCTTTGCATATTCAATAATTGCAGGTATATTCATTCCTTCACGAGGGAATTGTGGTCCTTTACTACTGTACCAGTAAGCATCCAACATTAAATAGCCCAATGAATTATCTGAAGAAAAATCAACCAGTCGTTTATAGGATGCTTCATTATTATCATAGATGAAGCCGTTAATAGTATCGCCTAAGTTTCTCCAGTCCCACAACGATTTACCTGGAAGAATCCATGATGTGTTTTCAATTTGACATGGTTCGTTCAGGTTAACAAGAATATTTGATTCAATCAGATCACCGGCTTTCTTCCCAATCTGGATTACTCTCCATGGTGTTTTCAGGGGTAATGAACAGGGAGATAATCCTATATCAGCATGCATTTCAGTTTTGGAGGAATCATTGACCAAATACAAATCACTGAAATCAAAAACCGAAGCTTCATTCAAGGCCATCCAGCAATTTGTTGCCTGGACCAACATCGGCAGTTTACTAAACTTGGTTTGGCTAACCGGGTGAGGATTAAATTCTGACATTTCAATATTGTCATCAATTGCTCTTAAAACAAAATCCTGAGCAAAATAAAAAGTCGTTCTATCTTTTAAAATAGTTAAGCTATCTAAACCGTTTTGCTTTGGTAATTCATACCGGATGGCCAGACCATCGTTGAATAAGCGAAATACAACAGTCATTGTCAATCCGTTTTCAGCTTGTACATCAATTGCCACTTGCCTGTAGGAATTGATAATCGGACTGCTTTTGCCAAATAAAGGATTCCATTGTTCTTTCTTATCTGTTTTTGAAATTCCCTTTAGATTTAAATTTACTAAATCGCCTTGATTTGTTTCCAATCCAAACATGGAAGGCTTAATAAGTTGCTGGTCATTATATATTATTTCGTATTGAGATCTATTTTCCTTAATCTGAACCATTAATTTAATTAATGAATCAGGTGATTCGATCTTTATCAACTCAGAATTTTGACAATATGACTTTCCTGCATAAAGACTGATTAAGAAAGTCAGGACAATTATTATTATTTTCATCCGTATATAATTTAATTTTAATGGTCGAATGGAACACCCATTTCAATATTCATGCTTGTTTGCGATTAGCAGAATCATGGATGTTTCATATGTAAATATTTAACTTAAAAATCTAAATTGAATTTTTTAACTGGGATTAATTTGGTTATATGATGAGCAAATACTGATTAGCGTGTGCCAAATTAATTAAAACATGGTTTTGCCTGATATTTGCCGGAATTACATTAATGCCCAAATTCTCAAAGACTTTCACAGAAATAACTTGATTATTCATATATATGGAATTTTTTTCCGAGAATCTCAGGTTTGGTAAAACTACTAAACTAACTCCATTTTAGATATTACAATTTTGACCAGAAATATTGTTTTTTTGACATGATTCCCGAATGCCGGCAAATTGAAGTCAACATAATCATTCGTTTCACACAAGGCATAATAAAGTAGATTTTTTACTTCACCAAGACATTATAATCCGAAATTTGAGATTTTACCTGTGGAACAGGTTACTGGTATTCTTCATGCCTGTGATTCTTCCGAAGCTTATGTGCCTGGTGATCCTGTCATGACCAAGCACAATTTACCTGATAAATAGTGTAGTGTGGAAATTATTTATGACATCTCATTCCCATATTCCAACCTTCTGAAAAAATCCTCATCGAATGGAATCATCCAATGATATTCAAGAGGAATGTTTGGATAAGTTTCTTTAAATAGTTTATTTTTCAGTGGTTTGAATCGAATTTTGTCAAATTTAGCTTCTATTGCCCGTGGTTTATTTATTGCAGGCAAAACAAAATCGATTTCATTTCCTGCTGAGGTTCTCCAATAATAAATGGTGTCAGGATCATTTTTTTCCGCCAGCATCCTGAAAACTGCATTTTCCCATAATTCTCCTTTATCAGTACGTGTGGATAAAGGTTGAAAATTATCTAAAAGACAATTTCGCATCCCTGTATCCATTAAAAATACTTATGGCATTTTTACCAATTCCTTTCTAAGATTATGAAAAAAGGGGCTGATCAATGAAATATGAAAACATTTTTGTAAAATATTCAGATAACTGACCGCTGTTTCATTTTTAATTCGCAGAGTGGATGAGATTTCGTTGACATTCACCAGATTTCCAGTTTGAGCGGCCAGAATCCTGAAGAGTTGATAGAAAGCAATTTCATTCAAAACTCCTGATTCCTGTATATCCCTTTTTACAAAGGAATCCCTGATTTCCTTTAAACGATTGATTTTCTCCTCCTTGCCGCTTTCCGTTATAACAGCAGGATAACCACCGAAAATCATATATTCTTCCCATTCTATTCGCAGGTAATCCAATTTTGTACTTTTAACATTTTTCAGCTTTAATAGTCTGTTTTTTTCTTCCAGCAGCTGTGTTTTACTGCTTAATTCAAGGTATTCATCAAATGAACATGTATTGAGCCTGAATATTTTTTTCCGTCCTGCCAGAGAATCTTTAAACCGGTTGTCCATGTAAAAAGCACTGCTGCCGGATGCAATAATCTTTAATTCACCAGTATGTTCGTCATGCAATAATTTCATAAAGTTGGAGGGATCATTCAAATATTGTACTTCATCTACCAGAACAACAGTTCGCTTTGTAGTGTTTGCAATGAATTTCAGAACATTCAATGGATTTTCATTTAGTTCACCAAGTATCGTTTTATTTTCCAGGTTAAAAAATACCACAGGAATATCATTGCGACGACATAATTCCTCAATCTGACGCAGGAGCGTAGATTTACCGGTTTGTCTCGCTCCTGTAAGGATAGTGAACTCCTTTTCCGATAAATGAGCCCAAAGATCATGAAATGGTTTTCTGACCAACATTTTACTCGCTTTTTATGTATATGTGAATATTTACAGATATTTTATACCATGTTAAGGTAAAATTATCTGATACTTTTTCCGGTTGGCTGAAAAAAAATCACATGATACAGGATTTGAGCGTTAATAAACTTTGATATATATTGGCCCACAGGACAGAATTCAGGATTTATATAAATAATCCCCTGGATATTGAATGAGGGTATTATTTTGTCCGGGACATTATACCAGGTATAATATGGATTTACAATTACAGGAAAGGTGAAATTCGCTATATTTGGTAAAAACAATAAATTGAAAATCAATAATAGAAATGCTTCGAATATATTGTCACATAATTAGTTGTTACCTCTAATACCAATAATATAAATAGAAATATTTTCAAAATAATATTGTAATCTTGACATTTATATGAAACGAGCATTAATTTAACATGCTGAAAATCAAAAATAAGCATGTTTAAATTGACTTCATCAAGTCCTTTAGGATTCATCGCGAGTTCCATGTGACCATAAAAAATAAAAAAAATAACACATGAAACCAATATATTTAAAGATACCTCCCCCCACCGAAGAATCCATTTATACGGAACATTATAGTTCTGAATCTGAATATTTAGCAAATCCACTTCATTTTCATCCCGAAGTTGAAATATTATTGGTTCAGAAGGGCACAGGGACCCGCATTATCGGCAGTGCCGTTGATTATTTTGGTCCGGGGAGTATAGCCGTGATAGGCTCTAATGTGCCTCACGTATGGCACTTTGATGAGAAGTTCAGGTTTAATAAAAAGCCTTCTCCGGAATATATCTTTATTCTTTTTAACACGGATATACTCACAGAATCTTTCTGGAAATTACCCGAAGTAAAAAAAGTTCTTGAGTTAATAAAAAACTCTCAACGTGGAATCAGCCTAAACGGTAAAACTCTCAAAGAGGTCAGCTTATTAATGAAATCCATATATAAGGCTTCCGGATTTAAAAAGATCTCACTTCTGTTGTCAATACTGGAGATAATATCTTCCGGTGAAGAATATAAATTCCTTTCCGGTCCCTTTGTCCCGAAAACCTTTAAAGACAGTGACTCTGAGAGATTAAACACAATTTATGATTATTTGCTCAAAAATTTTCGGGAGGATATTACCCTCGAACATGCAGCATCTCTTGCCTGTCTTTCTTCTTCAGCATTTTGCCGTTACTTCAAAAAAAGAACCAATAAGACTTTCATTCATTTCCTGAATGAAATAAGAATAACCCATGCTTGCAAGCTGCTTACGGAAGGGAATCAGTCGGTTACCAGTATTGGCTACAGTTGTGGGTTTACCAATGTGTCACATTTTATCCAGCAATTTAAAAAAATGACGGGTTATACGCCCTTAAATTATAAGAGGAAATATAATAATAATTCAGGCTAATGTTTAAAAGATTACGTTCATCCGAACT
>CAYOLQ010000181.1:0-5355 GCA_964404825.1 uncultured Chitinophaga sp. | reverse complement strand
TGTATTGAATGATTTTCTCGCATCATCTCCGATTGAAATTCCGAGCCAGTTTTCAAGTGTCGAAAATACAATTTCCGGATTATCAAGTGTAGCAATTTTTACACGGTGATTGGCTCCTTCCTGCATAATCAAAAGGGCATCGGTTGTTGATGGAAGCTCAATGGCCCCGGCAGACCAGGGATCATTCTCCCCATAAATATAGATTATGTGATCACCATTTTCCTGCAACCACTCATATATTTCCGGCAGTGTATTATTATTGAAAGTATAGCTGATTCCTTTAGGTCCGACCAGTTCATAGTTAGGATTTCCGGGATCATCCGGATCCACCTTTTTCAAATGTCCCGAGAGATAATCTGTCTGGTACGCCGGCGCTCCGAGTTCAGTAATTGCCTGATAGACATATGGTTCAAAATACGCCAGGTTATCATCTGAAAAATTCTGTAAAGGAACAATCCCCATAATGTGTTGAAAAATGTCAAATGCACCTGTGGTGGCAGTATCGGGAATTGATGTGCAATCAATGCTGAAATACTGCCAGAATGTAAATGGATAGTCCATAATGTCAAGTTCGAGCAAAAGTTCACGGTCCATTGAGTAAACAGTGCTTCCGGTGGTGATATATTTTTCAATAAACCCAAGCATTTCATCTCTGTGATTCAGAGCATACAGCTGAATTTGCATAAGTTTTGAAAAACAAGTACTTCCCTCTATTTCGGATAAATACAATGGAAATCGTTGATCCTTTATCCCGAAAGTGAAGGGTGCCACATAAGCAATTGTTGCATCAACATCCTCCGGATAATATCGCTTATGAAAAAGTGCAGTAAGTCCGCTTTTGCTGGCTCCGCTGCTAATCCATTTACCCTTATATATTTTCTTAAACAATTGCACAATCCGGTGATGATCAGCCGCTGCCTGCTCAATTGTTAAGTATTCCCAGTTCAGGGGATCGGGTCGTGCATTAAAGAAATATCGGTGGGTAACTGAAAGACAGTTGGTTTGCAGAATTCCTGCAATCTCTTGTCCTGATGAAGGCGAAGATCCATATCCGTTTGGAGCAAAAACCAGCGGGAGATCCTCATCCACATGCGACAGATAGACCCTTTGAGAAAACTTTGGTCCATTTGGATTATTATGATCAACCGGTTGTTGTACATCGATTTGAAATGCCCTGGGATAATTATTCGAAGGATTGATTTCTGTTACAGTGACTCCTTCCAGACGTCTGATTTTGTCAAGCATATCAAGACTATCATAATCTTCTCCCTCCTTACATGCGGAAGGCATTACCAATACGGAAAGAATAAAAATCAAGCGTAAGCCTGCAAGCAATGTTAGTCTTTTCATTACTTTTGTTTTAGTTGAATAAAGGTACAACTATTCGCAATAAACGCACAAGAGAGAAAAACACATTGTCTCAAAATTTTCAATAGTTTATAATCATTATATAAATTACAAATGAAAAGATTAAAAAAGAGTATTCTGGTTGGAGTGTCAATTTTTGCAGGATTGGCAATCCTTGCTTCCGTCCTATTCTATGTGCGATTTCAGAAGGCGACCAAAGCAATGACACCAGCGGAAACACAAATAGTAAACGACACGGTTTTTTGTGTCAGGGATAAATTTGTAAACGCATTTATATTTAAAGGGAGGAGCAGCTACCTGATGATAGACGCAGGTTTTTCGAAAAAGAATTTCAAAAAGGAACTTAAAAAACTAGGACTGGATCCCAATCAGATTACAAGCATTTTTCTTACTCATACCGATGGCGACCATATTGGTGCGATGAGCCTGTTTAAAGAACCTGCAGTTTATATGCACCGTGAAGAAGAGCAGATGATTAACGGTACAAACGGAAAAATGAAACTGATTCGTTTTAAATGGAAATACGGAGCTTATAAGCTTCTTGAAAACAACGATTCCTTATTTATCGATGGCCTCAGTATCAGAATTCTTCACACTCCTGGCCACACTCCTGGTTCGTCGTGTTTTATTGTTGGAAATGACTATCTGGTTTCCGGTGATAACCTCACAATAAATAACGGTAAGGTGGAGAAGTTTGTAGAGATGTTTAATATGGATACTCACCGTCAGCTGGAATCTTTAAAAACTTTACCAGAACCGGCGTCTTTTAAATATATTCTTACCGGGCATCATGGGATTGTAAAAATGGGGGATTAGTCACAAATAGCAATCACAAATACGCCATTTCCCCTATTAGTAAACTCTTTAAGACGTAAGCCGGATTCTTTTAGAAAGAAAGGAAGCCCTCCGTTTTTCATATATACTTTGAAATTCCGGTGATGTTCGCCTCCCGCAAGTCTCTCAATACCATATGCAAGTCTGCGGGAGAATCCGGCTTTCATTGGAAAAGCATAGTCTACAATAATTATTTTTGAAGATATTCTTTTCATTTCTGTCAGAATCTTTATGGCCAAATCAGAATTAAACTGATGTATTGCCATTGATGTTACAGTAACTTCGAATTCGCGATCAGTGTAACTGGAGAGATCTGAAGCATCCCGGTATTCGAAGGTCACATTTTTTACATTACGCCTGGCAGCGGTTCTTTTAGCGGCAGATATGATTTCTTCCGAAAGGTCTATACCTGTTACCCATGTTGCGTTTCGGGCAATTGCCAGTGACAGCGAACCTGTTCCGCATGCTATATCAAGAACACGGTCGGCAGGGCCTATATGCCTGCTTACATGTACTTGGTTCCCTGATAAAAGGGGATCAATAAACGTCTGATAAAAGAATCCTTTAAATGAATAATTCATGAATTTTAGGATAATCTTTAGATATTAGACATAGTAAAATTAAGCACTTAACATATTAAGCGCAAGGGCCAGGGCGCAAAGTAAAACGCAAAAAACTATAACATTAAGCGCAAGTGCGCCTGGGCGCAATGAAAAACGCAATTTTTTTCTTCCGGTCTTTACCTTCTTATGAAATCCCTTCATTTGCGCTTCCTTCGCGCCCTGGCCTTTGCGCTTAACTTTGCGCTTAATTTTTCTTTGTGGTTAAAGAAGTTGGATTGTATTCAACATCAGTCAGACTAAAAGTACCATAACTCAAATCTCCCTCAGGATACGAATAAATAGCTTCTGCATTACCGGCTAGTCTGTAACCTCCAATATCCTTATAATCTTTTAACGGAGTCGACCACGGAATTCTTTGCATGCTATTGCCTTCACCTGCTGCAAAACGGTCTTCGGATATAAAATTTATCAGTTCACCCTTTTCGTTAAAAAACAGATTGGCTGTAATAGTAATATCATTGTTTGTAAACGCCGCTTTCACCCGGCTGCTGTCTGATTCAAGCCATTTTATTCTTTTGTCCGTTAAGGTTCCCGGAGCCATGCAGCACATATCGTTGAAAAAGGTCACTGTTTCAGAAATGTCCATCTCCTTGCCAGCCTGATATTGTACTTTTATAAGGGAAAAAAGCCGGATATCCATGAAAGCTTTTCCGTTGTTAAAGCAATGGTATCCTGCAACCGGCAAATGTTTCATTACTGCCTTCATGAAGAAAAGACGGGTTGAAGATTCCTGAAAATTATACTGTTCGGTTGAAAAGGGCATCCATCCGGATTCCTCATTTTTCCTGATACTTCCTGTAAACCCGATTCTGAAACTATTCACTTTGGGTTTACCGACAAACCCTGTATACCGTATATATTTTTGCACAGGTTCCGGCAGGTCTGCTATATCGAAATCTGTTAATAATGATTCTGTTACGGATTGTCTCTCAGCAAGTCCGGCCCTGACATCTCTAACATACTTGCTTTGAAAAGAACTGGTTGCAAATGCAACTATAGCAACCAGAAGTATAATGATATTCGGGATCATACCAAATTTTGCATCGTTCCATGCAGAAAATACCAGAACAGATGAAAGTAATACACCGGCAAATGCAGGAATATACCAGAAGTTGAATTTCACCAGATAAGAAACTCCCGCGATCAGAAACAGTAAAAAGCAGAAAAGCCATAAGACTCCTGAAAATTTTGATATTGTTATATTTAACTGTTCGATTTCAGACAGTTTAAAGGCTTTTAAAAAACCCATCAGATGAATTGCCCCGTGCAGAACAACAAGAGCAGAAAAAATGTATTGCATAGTTCAAATAAAAAGTTGTGTGAATATTAGTAATGTAAAATTAATAGTTTTCTTTTGCAGAACATAAAACTTGTAGCATCTTTAATTTTTTCTTTAAATTATGAAATCACGGCTGTTTAAAGTTAAACCTGTGCAGCAGATTCTTTCAGAATCCGGTGAAGGCGAAAGCGGTTTTAAAAAGACATTAACTGCAACAAACCTTACTACCCTGGGAGTCGGAGCAATTGTAGGCGCAGGTATTTTTGTTCTTACCGGCCAGGCAGCAGCCCAGTATGCTGGTCCGGCCATTGTGATTTCCTTTATTATTTCCGGACTTGCGTGTGCATTTGCCGGATTATGTTATGCTGAATTTGCTTCGATGATTCCCATTTCGGGGAGTGCTTATACATATGCATACGCTACTCTTGGTGAATTTCTGGCCTGGATTATAGGCTGGGATTTAATACTGGAATATCTTTTCGCAGCTTCCACAGTTGCTGTAGGATGGTCGGGATATGTTGTCAGTTTTCTGTTGGATTTTGGTGTCGAAATCCCCCCTCAATTCACAGCCGCATGGCACAGTGTTCTTGTACAGGTACCGGTTGAGGGATGGAAGCCCTTAACAGATTCCCTGACTGCCGGATTGCTGTCTTCAGGGATTTCTGTTGACACACTTCCCCATATTACCGCAGTCTGCAATCTTCCTGCCATGTTTATAGTCGGCTTGCTTACGGTACTTCTTGTGGTAGGGATCAAGGAAACAGCCAACTTTAACAATCTTATGGTTATAATTAAAGTATCGGTAATCATTCTCTTTATCTCTCTGGGTTTTATGTTTGTCAAAGCCGGAAACTGGAAGCCATTTATACCTGAAAATACAGGTGAATGGGGGCATTTTGGCTATTCAGGAATTCTGAGGGCTGCTGCTGTAATTTTCTTCGCATATATCGGGTTCGATGCTGTATCAACAGCAGCTCAGGAAGCAAAAAATCCACAGCGCGATATGCCTGTAGGTATTCTGGGGTCATTGGGAATTTCTACGGTTTTGTATATTTTTATGGCTATTGTTTTAACCGGAATTGTAAGTTATACTCAACTTAATGTTGCAGATCCTGTTGCAGTAGGCGTTAATGCTATGGGCGACAGTATGTTCTGGCTACGGCCAATAATTAAAATAGCCGCAATAGCAGGTATCAGTTCTGTTATTTTGGTTATGCTCATGGGGCAGCCCAGAATTTTTTATGCAATGTC
>CAYOLQ010000180.1:0-5590 GCA_964404825.1 uncultured Chitinophaga sp. | reverse complement strand
ATGCACAAGTCTTAACGGTACCTGGACAGCCATACCCGATCCGATCGATGCCGGAAACTGGCGTCAGATTTGGAAGGAAAGAAAACCTGAAAAGAAATCTGATTTTTTCGAGTATTCCTTTGAAGGAGCACCGGTTTTAAACGTACCGGGAGATTTTAACACCCAAATGCCGGAATTGAAGTTTTATGAAGGAACTGTTTGGTATAAAACAACATTCAAACATAATTCTGAACCGGGAAAAAGAAAGTTTCTCCATTTCTCCGCTGTCAATTATATGGCCGATGTTTACTTAAACGGAGAACTGCTCGGAAAACATGAGGGGGGATTTACTCCTTTTCAGTTCGAAATTACAAAATCGGTAAAAGAAGGCAGTAACACAATAATTGTAAGGGTAAATAACCAGCGCCCGGTGGATGGCATTCCCGGAACGGGCTTTGACTGGTTGAATTACGGAGGAATTACCAGAGAGGTAAACATTGTGGAAACCAATGCAGCATTTATTGAGGACTATTTCATTCAGCTAAAGAAAAAATCGCACAATGAAGTGCTGGGTTGGGTTAAAATTAATGGTGATAAACTCTCCCAAAACATAAGCGTAAAGATTCCTGAACTGGAAGTAAATTACAAAACCAAATCAAATCCGGATGGCAAAGCTGAACTGGTGTTTTCTGCTGATTTTTCCCTCTGGTCCCCCGCAAATCCAAAACTTTATAAGGTCATTATTCAATCCGAAACCGACACTGTGATTGACGAAATTGGTTTCAGAAATATTGAGGTCCGGGGCCCTGAGATTTTTTTGAATGGTGAAAAGATTTTTATCAAGGGAGTAAATATTCACGAGGAAAATCCCCTGAAACCTGCAAAAGCATGGTCGGAGGACGATGCACGTCTGCTACTTTCATGGGCAAAGGAACTGGGTTGTAATCTGGTTCGGCTGGCTCACTATCCCCATAGCGAGAACATGGTAAGAATGGCTGAGAAGATTGGGCTGATGGTGTGGGATGAGATTCCCGTTTATCAGCATATCAGTTTTTCATCACCCGGTGTACCTGCAAAAATTGAACATATGATGCATGAGATGATCAGGCGCGACAGGAACCGCTGTGGAGTGGTGATCTGGAGTCTTTCCAATGAAACTTTCCATTTTACCCCGGGTCGCGACAGTACCCTGATTGATATAACGCAGAAGTGCCGGCAGATTGACTCAACAAGGCTTATCACAAATGTTTTCTGTAATCAGAGGTATGAAAAAAATATTGTAAATGTTTGGGACCCGGTTAACAGTTATCTCGATATTGTATGTGTAAATGAATACCTTGGATGGTATCAGCCATGGTATGGAGATCCGAAAGATGCGGCATGGAAACTGGGTTTTATGGATAAGCCCCTGATTATCTCTGAATTCGGGGGAGAGGCTAAATCTGGAAGTAATTTTGGTCCGAAAGATGAAGCAAACTCCTGGCGTGAAGAATTTCAGGAACAAATTTACAAGGATCAGGTGGAAATGTTTAAAAAAACGCCAAATCTGTGCGGGGTCATTCCATGGCTTCTGGTCGATTACCGATCCCCCGGAAGAATGCACCCGGTATATCAGAACGGATGGAACCGAAAAGGATTGTATTCTGAGTCGGGTGAGAAAAAGAAAGCATGGTATGTAATGAATGAGTATTTTAAGTCAATCGGTAAATAGATTCTTCTAAATGAAAAAATACTATTCCACCCTGATTTTTTTCATTGTTCTGGCATCGGTATCTGTATTTTATAATTACCATGAGATTGCATTTTTGCGGCCGCAATCGGTACACAGGTGGCGACAATCCGATTGTGCATCACTAGCCCTGAATTATTATCAGGATGGGATGAAATTTTTCAATACCGAAACCCACAACCTGACCTCAGACGGTGGAACAACCGGAAAATGCAGTACAAGTGAGATCCCTGTTTTGTATTATACAGTTGCCGCACTCTATAAGGTTTTTGGTTACCACGAATATGTGTACCGGATATTCAATATGCTTCTTTTCTTTCTGGGATTATTCTATTTGTTCAGATTACTGAAATATCTGCTAAAGGACGATTTCTGGGCAATAGTATTATCTCTCCTGTTCTTTACTTCACCGGTTCTTGTGTATTACGGAAACAGTTTTCTGTCAAACACTCCGGCCCTGGCTTTTTCCATTATGGGCTGGTATTATTTTATCCGTTTCTATACCGAAAGAAAAGAAAAATACTTCCTCATTTCAGCATTTATTTTTCTGTTTGCAGCCGCCTTTAAAGTCACGGCGCTTTTTAGTTTTTTCGCGATTTTTGGCATTTATTTGCTGGAACTCATCGGATTAAAATTATCCCCCGGAAAAGACAAGTTATTCAGCCGGCCGGTCGTTTATTCGCTTCCTTTCGTTTTCATTTTTACTGTTATCGGTTTCTGGCTGCTTTACGCACACAACTACAATCAAAGTCACGATTGTTATTATTTTTCCACAACCATTTTTCCCATATGGGATCTGGACAGAGAAGTAATAATCAGGATTCTGGAAAATATCAGAAAAGGAATGCTTTTTCAATATTTTAATAGTTCGGTTCTGGTATTCATTTCGGTTTGTTTTTTGTTTTTGATTACGTTTTTCAGGAAATCCAACAGACTTTTACTACTCAGCGTATTGATTATACTGGTGGAATCGATTGTTTACATTCTTCTGCAATTCATGACTTTTGAAGATCACGATTACTATATAATTGATATGTATATTTTGCCGGTGATTATCGTAGTAGCAGCTTTCGAATTGATGCGGAGGGAGTTTCCAAAAATTTATCGTTCCATTTTTTTCAAAGGGGGATTTTTGGTTCTGCTGATTTTCAATGTAGTTTATGCCCGCCAGGAATTAACAGCCCGTTACAAGGGATGGAGGAATGACGATTATGCGAACAAAAAGGATATTTATTCCATTACGCACTATCTGAGAGAGATTGGAATTTCACATAAGGATACTGTAATTTCAATTCCCGATGGGAGCAACGCCACGCTTTATCTGATGAATCAGAAAGGATGGACAGAGTATACCGATCCTAAATTCGGAAGGGGAGAGAAAGTGCGCTATAATCAGGATAGTGCAGGAATTCAGGCTTCCATTGATAAAGGAGCAAAATATTTAATTGTAAACGGGATCAAAGAGCTTTACAGCAAGCCCTATCTGAAAGGATTTTGCACCAGTCTGGCCGGCAAATATAACGGAGTTTTGATTTTTAATCTGAGGGATGGAGTGAAAAATTATGAATTACCGGTTCGCATGATTAAGAAGAAATATTTCTGCAGTGCAGAAGGAATTAGTGATGACGGGAAGTGGTATATAAGCGAACCAGACAGCAACCTGTTTGAATATGCAAATAACCAGAGTAATGAAATTGTCCGGTCAGGGAAGTATTCATGCCGGCTTGATTCAAAATCTCCCTATGGAATGACAATACGATTAAAGGATCTGCAATTTGGCGAAAGTTTTGCCATCTCGGTATGGAGGAAAATGGTAGGGAAAGCTAAAGGAGGCATGGTTGCATCGAGCGCCCCCAGTCCATATTATAATGGTGATTACAGGATAATTGAAAAAGATCCGGAAGGATGGGAGAAATTATTGATAGAATTTTACGTCCCAGCCGAAATTTCAGGTCAGGAACTAACGGTTTATGTTCATACACCTGATGCATAGCCTGTCTATTTTGACGATTTTGAAGTAGTAAGATATGAAAATTAATTACCGGAATTCAGGCTTGATTCTGGTGATTATCATCGGAATTTTTCTGGAAGTATGGAAAATTAGCCGGTTTCCGGTCGAACAATGGGATGAAGCCAGAAGAGGTATTAACGCTCTGGGGATGATCCATGGGAATGATTATTTCAATTACAGTTTCGTTGATCAACCTGATACCTTTAATACCAAGCCCCCGCTGACAGTCTGGATGCTTGCAGCAAGCTTTAAGTTATTTGGAATTTCAAATTTCGCTTTGCGTTTTCACTCAATTATTGCGATAATCCTGTTCCTGTTTATTTTTACCAAACTGATACTGCTTTATAAAGATACATTATTTGCTGCATTGGTCCTGGGAATGGTAATCAGTGTAAAAGGCATAATAGGTTTTCATGTTGGCAGAACCGGCGACACAGACAGTATTTTGCTGTTGTTTTTAACCGCTTTTCTTTACTGTTTTCTTACATTCTTGGATTTTGGCCGTAGGTGGGCCATTTTTCCGGCAGCACTATGTTTTGGTCTGGCCTTTTATACCAAGAGTTTTGCTGCTTTTCTTGTGTTACCGGGAGTTTTGGCTTATATGTTAGTAACAGACAGAAAAAAAATCTTCAGCAAAGAAATTCTGGCTGGAAGTTTGCTTGCATTTTTAATTATCGCCGGCTGGATACTTTTTACAATGAATGGAAGCCGCGGTGCCGGGACAGATCAGAATATGTTTCAGACAATGTTCAATACAGATCTGGTCAGGAGGTTTACTGATAATTCATTTGAAGCGGGATTTGATCTGTTTTATATATTTCATGTGCTGGATATGAGCTTCAATATCTGGAACTATTTATTGTATTTAGCCGGATTCATTGCCCTTTTGAGGATAATCCGGTTCAAAAAATCAACCGGACTAAAACAGAACAAGCTACTCCTCCTCGCCTTACTTGTCACTGCAGCTTATGCAATTATTCTCAGTCTGAGCATGAACAAGCACCGCTGGTATCTGGCTCCGGCAATACCTTTTTTTGCTATACTCACAGCAGAGTTTATATATTTTCTGAATGCAAGATATTCATGGGTACTGCCGGCTTTCCTGATACTCTTTGCTACACTGATTATTAAAAGGTTTGTGGAATTGAATAATCCGGATCAGTCTGTATCGGTATTCTTCAGGGATCACAGTGAATCGCTCCGTCAGGCTGAGCAACTCCTGGTGGATAAAAGTGTTTCGCAGGATCTCGTCTACGAATTTGTGAAACATGGATACAGTAAAGCCCGGCTTGTTGATGGTTTGCCCGAAAACCAGTCGGGGTTTGTATACTTTGGACCTCAGTCTGGTTCCGATACTTTGCAGGTTCGATATAGGTTAAATGAAAATTATCTGGTTGCCAGCGATGCAGAAAAAATCCTAAACGATTGATAACATATATATTAGCACCTCCACTTTTTTTAATCCTTTGATATTGCAGTTTTCTGAATTACAAAGCCAGCAGCGTCTTTTGCGTTGAACCGGGATGTTGAAGCATCAGGGTACTCAAGCAAATACCAGTTTTCGTTATATGTGTATGATTCTCCCGGTTTAAGATGCGCTAAAGGAGACACGGGTTCCATCTCTGCAAAGGTCTTTTTATTGGTGTAGAAAACATTGGTTTGTCCATAATGTTCCCCGTATTGTTTGTCTGGAAAAAAGCCATATTTCTTAACGAAGAGCAGTCCCTGATATCCGTATGCCATCCATCCTGCCTGAGAGTCGTTCCCGTATTTCAGGTTATTGGTCTTATCCGGTATAAGGGTAAAAATAGAATCCTCAACTTCAATACCCGGATCAAGAGGATCACTTTCGAAAAGCACCGGTTCACCAA
>CAYOLQ010000179.1:0-5619 GCA_964404825.1 uncultured Chitinophaga sp. | reverse complement strand
AGCAGCTTTTCCCATTCCGCTTCCAACATGTCCATTTTCATCACCAACAACTACGATGGCTGAAAAACTGAAGGTTCTTCCTCCCTTAGTAACTTTAGTAACACGCTGGATACTAACTAATCTGTCTTTCAACTCCAGATCGGTGGTTTTAACTTTCCTAATGCTTGTAGACATAGTTCTTATTAAAATTTAAGTCCGTTTTCTCTTGCAGCATCAGCCAGACTTTTCACCCGACCGTGATACAGATAACCGTTTCTATCAAAAACAACTTGTGATATTCCGCTGGCTGCAGCTTTTTGAGCTATCAGTTTTCCAACGAGTTTTGCCTGTTCAGTTTTAGTGATATCCTTCTTTTCAGCGATATCTTTTTCTCTGGATGAGGCTGCAAGAAGGGTTTTCCCTTGCACATCATCAACAAGCTGCACATAAATCTCTTTATTGCTTCTATAAACCGACATTCTTGGTTTCTCGGCAACACCTGATAACCTCTTGCGAATCCTGTGCTTGATTCTTATTCTTCTTTCGAGCTTAGTTAAAGACATTTTTTTATTCTATTTAAACAATTATGCACTAGCAGATTTTCCGGCTTTCCTGCGCAATACTTCACCAACAAACTTAATACCTTTACCTTTATATGGTTCAGGAGCCCTGAGTGATCTGATTTTTGCAGCCACATGGCCAATAAGCTGTTTGTCGGCACTTTCCATGGTAATAATCGGATTAGCACGACGTTCGGTTTTGGTTGCAATGGTAATCTCCTTAGGGATCTGTAAGTGAATATCATGAGAAAATCCAAGGCTAAGCTCCAGTATCTGACCTTTTGCCTCAGCTCTGTAACCAACACCAACCAGTTCCTGCTCAATTTTATAGCCGGTTGAAACACCGTGAACCATATTATTAATCAGTGAACGGTAAAGTCCATGCATGGCTTTATGACGTTTCTGTTCCGTTGGCCGGGAAACAAGAACCTGACCTGCCTCAAGGCTGATTTTTATGTCCTTGTCAACCTTCTGTTTCAGTTCTCCTTTGGGTCCTTTTACTACTACGATATTATCGTCGCTAACAGTAATGGTAACTCCCGCGGGTATTTCTATAGGTAAAATTCCAATCCTTGACATTGATAAATTTCTTTATTTAGTATACATAACATAAAACCTCGCCACCGATGCTAAGGTTACGGGCTTCCTTATCTGTCATTACTCCCTGTGAGGTAGAAATAATTGCAATTCCTAAGCCGTTCAAAACTCTTGGAAGTGTAGCGCTGCCGGTATATTTTCGTAAACCGGGTTTGCTTATTCTTCTGATTCCTTTAATAGCAGGAGTTTTTGTTTCAGGATGATACTTCAGCGCTATTTTAATCAAACCTTGCGGGCCATCTTGCTCCTCGAATTTATAATTCAGGATATAACCTTTCTCAAAAAGGATCTTTGTGATATCTTTTTTGATGCTTGAAGCAGGAACTTCAACAACTCTGTGCTTTGCCATCACTGCGTTTCTTACCCGGGTAAGATAATCTGCAATTGGATCTGTCATCTGTTTAAAATTTAAATTCTTTCTAATTTCTTATTAATTATCTACCAGCTGGCTTTTTTAATCCCGGGAATTAATCCTGAAGAAGCCATTTCTCTGAACTGGATCCTGCTTATTCCGAACTGCCTGATATATCCTTTAGGTCTGCCGGTGATTTTACAACGGTTGTGCATCCTGGTAGGATTTGAATTCTTTGGCAGTCTGCTCAAACCAACATAATCACCTTCAGCCTTAAGTTTAGCTCTTTTCTCAGCAAATCTTTCGACCAGGATTCTGCGTTTTTCTTCACGGGCAATCATTGATTCTTTAGCCATACAAATGGTATATTTATTTTTTAAATGGTATTCCGAACTCTTTTAACAGGGCAAATCCTTCTTCATCTGTTTTTGCTGTTGTAACGAAGGTGATTTCCAAACCCATTATCTTATTGATTTTGTCTATATCTATTTCCGGGAAAATTATCTGTTCGGTAATTCCCAGGGTATAGTTGCCACGACCGTCGAATTTATTGCTGATTCCGTTAAAGTCACGAATCCTGGGCAGAGAGGTGTTAATGAGTCTCTCCATAAATTCGTACATTTTATCTCTGCGAAGGGTTACTTTAACTCCGATAGGCATGCCTTTTCTGAGTTTAAAGTTGGAGATATCCTTGGTTGACATAGTCTGAACAGCTTTCTGTCCGGCTATATTGGATACCTCATCCATTGCAGTTTCGATAAGCTTTTTATCAGCAATTGCATCACCGACGCCTGAATTAATGGCTATCTTAACAATTTTAGGAACCTGCATCGGGCTTTTATAATTGAATTTCTTCATTAAAGCAGGAGCAACTTCTTCCTTGTACTTGGTTTCTAATGTAGGTGTATATGCTGCCATTACTTAATCTCCTCTCCTGATTTTTTAGAATACCTGACTAATTTATTTTTATCATTAAGTTTTCTGCCGATGCGGGTAGCTTTACCGGTAGAAGGATCAACCAGGTTAAGATTTGAAATATGCACCGGTGCTTCTTTTTTGATAATTCCGCCCTGTGGACTTTTTGCGTTTGGTTTAGTGGATTTTGATACCATGTTTACGCCTTCAACGAGAGCTCTTTCTTTTGTGTAAAGAACTTCCAGAATACGTCCCTGCTGACCTTTTGCCTCGCCGGAGTTTACAATAACCAAATCACCCTTTTTAATATGAAATTTCCTTTGCATTGGGATAATCTTTATAATTTTACAACACCTCAGGTGCGAGTGAAACAATCTTCATGTATTTATCACGCAGTTCTCTCGCAACGGGTCCGAAAATACGTGTACCACGCATTTCATCAACATTGTTGAGGAGTACAACCGCATTGTCGTCAAAGCGAATGTATGAACCATCCGGTCTTCTGATTTCTTTTTTAGTACGAACCACAACGGCCTTACTAACTGAACCTTTTTTTACTTCCCCGGAAGGAACTGCACTTTTTACTGAGACAACGATTTTGTCACCAATAGAGGCATAGCGTCTGCCGGTACCACCGAGTACGCGAATACAAAGTACTTCTTTTGCTCCGCTATTGTCGGCTACTCCCAGTCTGCTTTCTTGCTGTATCATGATTACTTGGCTCTTTCAATAATTTCAACTAATCTCCAGTTTTTGTTTTTGCTTAATGGTCTGGTTTCCATTATTTTAACGGTATCACCAACATTACATTCATTTTTCTCATCGTGAGCCATGAATTTGGATGTTTTATTTACGAATTTTCCGTAAATCGGGTGCTTAGCTTTAGTGTGTACAGCAATGGTAATGGATTTTTCCATTTTGTTGCTGACAACCACACCAACACGTTCTCTTCTGTCTTGTCTTGTGTTCTCCATGTGAGATATTAACTTTTTGTATTTTCTTTCGAAAGTCTATAAACCAGCTCAGTGTTCATTCTGGCCACGTTTTTTCTTGAGTCTCTGATTTTAATAGGATTCTCCAGAGGTGAAACGGCATGGTTTAACCTCATTCGGGTGAGTAATTCCATTTCGGAATCAATCCTTTCCTTCAGTTCTTTTGTACTTAGCTCTTTGATCTCAGAATTCTTCATCTTTTTAATCTTTATTTCTGAACGTAATCACGTCTTACAACGAAACGGGTTGTAACGGGCAATTTTTGTGCTGCCAGTCTCAGGGCTTCTTTTGCTACTTCGAAGGGGACACCTTCGGCTTCAAGAATTATCCTTCCGGGAGTAATAGGGCAAACAAATCCTTCAGGAGCACCTTTTCCTTTACCCATCCTGACTTCAGCAGGTTTCTTGGTTATAGGTTTATCGGGGAAAACACGGATCCAAATCTGACCTTCCCTTTTCATATGACGGGTAACAGCCTGACGGGCAGCTTCAATCTGCCTACCGGTAAGCCAGGTTTCTTCAAGGACTTTAATCCCGAATGAACCGAAGGCCAGCTCATGACCACGCTGAGCATTTCCTTTCATCTTACCTTTCTGTGCTCTCCTGAATTTGGTTCTTTTAGGTTGTAACATTTCTTTATATGAATTTCAAAATTTACCTGCTATTTTTTTTATTTTTCCTGAAACCTGGTTTAGGTTTTACATTTTTTGCCCCGATGTTGGGAGACAAGTCTCTTTTACCGTAGATTTCACCATTGCAAATCCATACCTTTACTCCAATTACACCAACTTTAGTATGTGCTTCAGCCAAAGCATAATCAATATCGGCACGGAGTGTATGAAGAGGAATTCTACCTTCTTTAAGCGTCTCGTTACGGGCCATTTCAGCACCACCAAGCCTGCCGGAAATCATCACTTTAATTCCTTCGGATCCCATACGCATTGTTGAAGCCATTGCCATTTTTATAGCTCTTCTGTATGAAATTTTTCCTTCAATCTGCCTTGCAATGTTGTTTCCAACAATTGTAGCATCAAGTTCCGGACGTTTAACTTCGTAAATATTAATCTGAACCTCTTTCTTGGTAATCTTTTTTAATTCCTCTTTCAGCTTGTCAACTTCCTGTCCGCCTTTACCGATAATAATTCCCGGACGGGCCGTATTTACAGTAACTGTTATGAGTTTTAAAGTACGTTCGATAACGATTTTTGATATGCTGGCTTTTGCAAGACGGGCGCTCAAATATTCGCGGATCTTAGTATCTTCAATCAGTTTGGAAGAATAATCTCTGCCACCATACCAGTTTGAATCCCAGCCTCTGATTATACCAAGACGATTTGAAATCGGATTAACTTTCTGTCCCATTATTATTTAGTTGTTTCAATTTCGTTATTATTCACACTGTCCAGTATTATTGTAACATGGTTAGATCTTTTTCTGATCCTGTGTGCACGACCCTGAGGTGCAGGACGCAATCTCTTAAGCGTTTTGCCCTGGTCAACAAAAACTTCTTTAACATATATTTTGTTGTCCTCAATACGAACGCCTTCGTTTTTTGACTGCCAGTTAGAAATAGCTGAAAGCAGCAGTTTCTCAACTCTTTTGGCAGCTTCTTTCTCGGTAAATTTGAGGATATCCAAAGCTCTGTTAACCTCAACGCCTCTGATAAGATCGGTAACTAGTCTCATTTTACGGGGAGAAGTTGGAACACTGTTCAGGCTGGCAAAAGCACTGTTCTTTTTGTCCTCTTTAATCTTATTGGCACTTAATCTTTTTCTTGCACCCATTGTACTGTAAGTTTTCTGAATTCTCTGTTATTATTTCTGCTTACCGCCGTGACCTCTGAATATTCGGGTAGGAGCGAATTCACCAAGTTTATGACCTACCATATTTTCGGTCACATAAACCGGGATAAATTTATTACCGTTGTGAACTGCGATTGTCTGCCCAACAAAATCCGGGGAGATAACTGAACGTCTTGACCAGGTCTTAATTACTTGTTTCTTACCCGATTCAGTCATATCGAGCACCCTCTTTTCCAATTTAAAATCAATAAAAGGACCTTTTTTCAGTGAACGGCTCATAATTCTACTATTTTATTTTTTTCTTCTTTCTAATATATACATATTGGACATATTCTTTTTGGCTCTGGTTTTGAATCCTTTAGCGGGAGTGCCTTTACGTGATCTTGGATGACCGCCTGAAGCTCTGCCTTCGCCACCACCCAT
>CAYOLQ010000178.1:0-5644 GCA_964404825.1 uncultured Chitinophaga sp. | reverse complement strand
CTCCCCTGGATATAGCAAGAATAGCGATCTTTCTGGCATCTGATGATGCGCGGTATATAATAGGTCAGACCATTGTTGCCGACGGCGGCACCACATCATGGATGTCATTCAGCGATGGATTCACGGATGCAGGCCTCCGGCTTGGAAAAGGATATGTGCCTGGACTATAGATCATACCATTGGGTTTGCAGGGGGTGTGTGGAAAGGAGCAAAAGGCAGGCCAGGAAGAATAATGTACCTGGCAATAGGTGTTATATTTTTAGCTGTGTCAATCCTGGTATACAGCAATACAATGATTTAGAGTTGTCTGAAAACTGATTTCAGATAATTGATTGCTAAAATATTTATAATGCATGAAATACCCATGAGATACTATTCACGCCAACCGATTATGAATATGTGGGTATTCCATGCGGCCATTAAAAAACAAAATTTATACTGATGAATCAACTTATTCTTTTTCAACCTAAAAGGCTTGTGTTTGGAGCAGATTGCATCAAGCAGTTTGCTGACGATTTCGTTAAGTCGGGGCGCAATAAAGCACTCATAATCATTGCTCCACAATTGAGAATTTTAATTCAGGATATCCTTGACAAAATTGAAGCTGCAGGAATATCTGTCATCTTATATGACGGTATTCGAATGGAACCGACAATCCGTGATATAGGGAAAATACTTGAATTGATTGAAGCGCAGAACATTGATAGTGTCGTTGGCATTGGGGGTGGGAGCGTGCTTGATGTGGCTAAGATTGTGTCAGCAAAAATAAATAATGCGCAAACTATTGACGAATTATTCGGGATTGGAAACCTTAAAAGAAGGTTAGTGAATTTAATCTGTATCCCATCCACCTCCGGCACCGGAAGCGAAGTGTCACCAAACGCTATTTTACTCGATGAAAAGGATAATTTGAAAAAGGCTGTTATCAGCCCATTTCTTTTACCGGATGCTGTCTATATTGATCCGGCTCTTACTCTGGGCCTTCCGCCAAAAATAACAGCCGAAACAGGATTGGATGCTCTTTGCCATTGCATTGAAGCATACACCAACAAATTCGCTCACCCTTTAATTGATTTGTATGTACTGGAAGGTATCAGGCTGATTTCCGGCAGCCTGCTGAATGCATTTAAGGACGGGAGCAACCTGGAATACAGGACAATGCTTTCCATGGGGAGTTACTATGGAGGTATTGCCTTAGGACCTGTCAATACTGCCGGGGTTCACGCTTTGTCATACCCGCTGGGTGGAGAGTATCATATATCTCACGGATTGGCAAATGCCATGATCCTTCCGGAGGTTTTCGAATTCAATTCTGTATCGAACATAGAGAAACACGCTAAAATTGCTGCCGCCATGGGGATTAACAACACTTTACCCCTGGAAGAAATGGTGAAACTCGGAATTTTAAAGCTGCGGGAATTGAACCACAACTGTGGTATTCCAAGTAAACTTACAGAGATTGGTCTGGATATTTCAGCGCTGGACAGGTTGCCCGATATGGGAATGGGTGTTACGCGCCTGCTGAAAAATAATCCCAGGGAATTGACCTTGAAGGATGCAAGAAATATTTATGCAAAATTGTTTTAAAACCCAGGTGGCAGGATCAACCTTTTAAATTATTTAACCATATATTATCTTTTTGAAATGCCTGCCGGCAGGCGTATTAATTGGCACAGCTAAAAAAACTGAATGAAAAATAAATCTAATACCAAGATTAAATGAAGCCTGTAATTGGAATTACAATGGGAGATCCAGCCGGTATTGGCCCCGAAATCGTATTGAAATCACTTGCAGATAAGACGGCTTACGAACGCTGCAAACCTGTTGTGGTGGGAGATGCTGCCGTGATGATGAAAACTGCGAAGCATTTAAATTTAAACTGCAAATTTAATGTTGTTTCAAGGGTGAAGGATTCGAAATTTGATTATGGCACAATCGATGTTCTTGACCTCGGAAATTTTAAAACTGAACTAGTCTTTGGAAAAGTGTCGGCCGCAGCAGGTGAAGCCGGATTCGGATCGGTTGTAAAGGTGATAGAACTTGCGTTGGAGAACCAGGTAGACGCCACTGTAACAGCACCAATCAATAAGGAGGCAATTCACCTTGCAGGAAGAAACTATTCAGGTCATACTGAAATATATGCACATTTCACTAATACCAAAAAATACGCAATGCTGCTGGTGCATGGAAACCTGCGCATCATTCATGTAAGCACACATGTGTCTCTTCGCCAGGCAAGCGATCTTGTCAGGAAAGACCGTATTCTCGAAGTTATTCAATTACTGAGCGAGGCATGCCAGATGTTCGGAATTAAAAACCCGGAGATAGGGATTGCCGGACTTAATCCTCATTCAAGCGATAACGGGCTGTTTGGCTGGGAGGAGGAACAGGAAATCATACCCGCCATTATGGAAGCAAAAAGAATGGGATTTCATGTAGAGGGTCCTGTTCCTCCGGATACTATGTTCTCAAAGGCAATTGCGGGAAAATACGATGGCTGTGTGGCAATGTACCACGATCAGGGGCATATTCCTTTCAAAGTTGTAGGTTTCCAATGGAATGAAACCAGGAAACGCATGGATGTGAATGGCGTCAATATTACGCTGGGTTTGCCGATAATAAGGGTATCTGTTGATCATGGAACAGCTTTCGAAATTGCAGGAAAAGGAATTGCCAGTGAAGAGGCAATGTCTGTTGCAATTGACTATGCTTCTAAAATGGCGGGAAACCGTACCAGGAAATGATAGTAGTCATTGCAGATGATATTACAGGTGCCGCAGAAATTGCAGGAGTTGGATTGCGTTTTGGACTGAATGTATATATGACCACAACAGCTGAAGCGCTTCCTCCCCGCGTCCAGCTTTGGGTTATTGCCCTGGATACAAGATCTATGAACCGCACTTGTGCAGTTCAGGCTGTTACCGATACGGTAAAGCGATTGCTTGATATTGGTGTGAAGGATATCTTTAAAAAATTGGATTCTTTGCTTCGGGGACATGTGATGTCTGAACTTGCGGCCCAGCGAATACTTGAACACAAGAAAAAGGTATTGCTGTGTCCTGCCAATCCGGAGAAAAGACGATTGATTGTAAATGGAAAGTACCTTGTAGATGGTATCCCGCTAGGTGAAACCGAATTTTCAAAGGATCCTGAATTTCCTGCGAAAAAATCCATTATCAGCGAAATGCTTGGTGTAAAAAATATGCAAAAAAATAAAATTATTGTTGTTAATGCTTCGTCTGTGGATGACCTGTTAGAGGCTGCTAAACGTAAGGATGATCAGACCATTCTGGCTGGTTCCGCTGCTTTCTTTACAGCTTACCTTTTATCACTGGAGTATGTCGCTACACCAATGTTTAAACCTTTGCCGGTATTTGAAAATGCTTTATTCGTCTGTGGAAGTGCATATGGTAAAAGCCGGGAGAGAGTTGAGAAGTCGCGGGAAGCAGGAGCAAATGTTGCATACATTTCACCTCTTCTGACTGACGAACAAGAACTCTTGAAAAGCCTGGAGGATTGCACCCAATTATTGGTCACCGCAATAAATGCGGGAGAAACGGCAATTTTGACCATTAGTGAGCCGGTTCTTAAAGGGAACAAGGCTGCAAGGATGTTGAAACAATCTGTGGTTACGGTGGTTAAAAAGGTCCTTGCCAAAGTGAAAATCAGCGAAATGGTGGTGGAAGGAGGGGCAACTGCATATGCTATAATTGAAGAGCTGAAGTACCGCCGTTTTATACCAACACATGAGTTTGCAGATGGAGTGGTAAGGATGAGCGTCGGGGAGCATGGAAACATGCACCTTACTATTAAACCGGGAAGTTACGATTTTCCGGAAGCCGTATGGAAATTTCCGTTTAGTTAAAACTTATGGACCAGGACAGGTATTTGATTTATCATAAAGTTTTAACCGTTTTTCAAATATCATTTTAATTTTTAAAGATGAAAAATCCGCCTTTGGGGAATATTGAAAGAAAAGGTTTCACAGGTACAAAGCTTGCAGTTTTGATCCTGATGGCTTTTTCTATCGGCATCAATTATATTGATCGGGGTAGCCTGTCGACAGCTGCACCTTTACTGAAAGCGGAATTGCTGCTTTCACCTGCTCAGTTAGGAATGCTGTTTTCAGCATTTTTCTGGAGTTACGCCCTGCTGCAGATCTTTTCCGGTTGGCTGGTCGACCGGTACAACGTGGTGTGGATTATGGCCATCGGATACCTGCTCTGGTCAGCTGCAACTGCCGTAACAGGTATGGTTCACACCATCAGTATCTTATTTATGTTACGCATTTTGCTCGGGATTGGTGAATCTGTTGCCTATCCATGCTATTCAAAAATAATTGCCAGTAACTATGCAGAGCATGAGCGGGGATTTGCGAATGCGCTAATTGACGCCAGTGCAAAAATGGGTCCCGCACTGGGTATATTATTAGGGGGAATTCTCATGGCTCGGTTTGGCTGGCGGCCATTCTTCATCGTATTAGGGTTTGGAAGTTTGCTTTGGATACCTGCCTGGTTCAGGTGGAAACCACGTGTTAATAATTCCGGTCAGTTAGCCAATTCCAGAGGACCCGGATTTAAAGAAATTCTTACCCGACGGGCGCTTTGGGCGACCTCTTTAGGACATTTCTGCGGAAATTATTTCTGGTATTTCGTCTTAACATGGTTGCCCTTCTACCTGGTAAAGGAAAGAGGATTTACCATGGAAAACATGGCGTATATTGGCGCCTTGGCTTATGGGTTGACAGCTATATCAACCGTTGTTACCGGATGGCTCGCCGACCGTGCCATTGCTGCAGGATCTACGCCGACAAGGGTAAGAAAAACCTGCACAACAGCAGGATTAACAGTCGCGTCTGTTATTGTGGCAGTTGTGATAATTCCGGGATCGGCTGCCTCAATGCTTGTGCTTATGGTTGCCTGTATCTCTCAGGGTGTTTTTGCTTCCAGCCACTGGGCTATAACCCAAACGATAGCAGGCCCGGCGGCTGCCGGCAAATGGTCGGGACTGCAAAACTGCTTAGCCAATATGGCCGGTGTAATAGCTCCCGCGATTACAGGATTCGTTGTGGATAGATCCGGCCAGTTTTATTGGGCCTTTGTTGTTACAGCCTGTGTTGTACTGATCGGTGCGGCGAATTACCTGTTTCTTTTAGGACCGGTCAAGCCTCTTGAATGGAGCAAGCAATGAAAAATCTGGCTGGTGTTTTCAGATCCATTGTGTATTAATGGGCTTCATAGGGAATGTCAAAAAATGTCTGCGACCCGGAGTTTTTGGCTTCCAGGTTTATTACCGTCTGCCCCGCTAACATGATCGGCTCTTTTCCCCTACTTTTTAAGAATCCTTCGCAGCATTGCTACAACTGGTTCTTGATTTGAGGGATTCATTATACGATATGACAAATTACTGGCATATTTGACTTTTTACTTCTCATTCCTGAAAATCGCTAAAAGCTGAATTAAATATGTTCCCTAGAGCTGCGCCAAAATATAGGCAAAATATAATCTGATATTTATTGTGCACAATTAATTATTTATATTTGTAAAATGCTATTATAATTTGTATAATTGTATACATTAATTTACAATTATTACTCAAATGACTTATTCAGAATTCAAAGACAAAGTTGTGCTCGTTACCGGTG
>CAYOLQ010000177.1:0-5733 GCA_964404825.1 uncultured Chitinophaga sp. | reverse complement strand
GAGATTAAACGGATTTACTCCATGCATGTGGTTGATAAAACCCTGAGCAGCAATTCTGGCATCCGCATTTTTTGCCGGGTTTATTTCATATGATATCATACTGAAAAACATATTTCCCTGTAAAGCCTTTACTGAATTACTTCCCCAGGTATAATCTTTAATATGTGCCAGATAGGGATCTTTCTTTGTGTTAAAAGCAGGGAAGTTCTCCGATCCGGATACCATTGCATTATTATATACACTTTTTATAGTAGTTACTTTTGAAGCAGTTGCACCGGCAATGGTGGTATAGTAAAGTAATACATCCTGTTTGTCAGCTTCAAAAGGAAATGCAAAATTCCATGCCAGAATATGGGTTGCCTGCATGTTGGCGTCGAAATAATCACGATAAATAGTTTCCTGTGTAGCATCGAATAAAAAGCAAGCTGCTTCAAGTTTAGCCATTGATCTTCCATATTCGTCTTCCTCCTGATTTCCCGCTCCTAAGCCCTGGGAATTATTTTCAGAGCTGTTATTGTTAAAAATAACAGATGGGTTTAAAACTGCCCAGTCCCAGGCTTTTTTGGCAGCTGCAACTAATGAATCAGCATACGAGGTCATATTCAGAGACCTGTAAACTTTTGATGCAATTGCGAAGGCAGATGCCGTATTTAATGAAGCAGACGTGGTTGCGGGTCCGTAAAGGCTCTGCCCTTTTGCTGCCGAAGGTGGACTTGCGTGCGACATACCAACTATGCAAAGTACACCGCCGTCAGTTTGCTGCATTCTTAAAAGAAAATCAATTCCCCATTTTGCTTCATCAAGCAAATCAGGAATTGAATTACCCGATTCAGGAATATTGTAATTATCGCCCCAGGCATCGGGTTTTTCGATATATGCCTTCATCATTTCAATCACATAGTTGGCTGTCCAACTGGTGTACTTATTAAAATCTCCCGCGTCGTACCAGCCACCGCTAAGATCCAACTCTGTTGCCGGATTATTTTTATCGCTGTATAATCTACAGTTTTTATCCTGGAGAGCGCCAATGTGACTTGCCCCGTCTGCCCATTCGGTTCCGGCATACTGAGATTGTTTTTCAAAACCTGCACGCTGATAGAAAAATGTACGAACGGCATGCTTTAATACATCATTATAAACAATGGGTGAAATTTCAAATTCATAGGAGCGGAGGTTCTGATCCATATCCAGAACAAAGTACCGGCCCTTTGCAGTAACCGACGAAAAATCGAAGTGCCAGACCTTGTCCCCTGATGAGACATCCGTGTTCCCTAAGGTCCATTTTACAGGTGCTGCTTCAAACACATGTTCACCTGTATAAGCGTTTACCAGTGCATAATGTGTACCCGGCGTAAACGATTGCTCAGCGTCATATCCCACCTGAGGGTCTCTTAAAACAGCAATTTTTCTTGATTCCGGTAAATAGCCAAACTGGTCAGTACAGATATAGCCGGAAGGACTTTGTCCGGATAAAGTACTGGAGAAAGCTACCAGTAACAATAGCGAGTATTTTCTAGGCATCATAGTTATCGTATTTGAGGAAAATCCTTTTCCGGGATTTAATTAATTTTCAGAACCATTCCTGAACTGGCATTCAGATTTAGTGTAATACCATTTTCCGATAATACCGCCGACAGGTAACGGGATTGTTCATCGGTGTTCATCAGATCTGTTATATTCCATATAGCTGACTCTGGCAAGCCGGTAATCTTTATAGCATCAGGTGGTACTTTCAGCTGAACTACCTGAGATTGGGTAGGATTAAAATTCAATACAATCAGCAGAACCTCCTCCCTGAAATAGCGCAGGTAAGCATAAATTTTATCGCTGCCGGGATTATGATGATTGACCCACATCAGATCGTAAAATCCACCGGAATGAATCGCCTTCGAATATAGCCTTAGCTTTAAAAGTTTTGAATAAAACTCACGAAGATCTTTCTGTTCCTGATTTAAAAGTTCAGTATTTACTTTTCCTTTGTTTACCCATTTCTGATATTCCTTCAATTGCCAGTAGTCAAATATGGTGGTGCGACCGTCGGATCCGCTATATCCTTCACTATCACTTGCTTTTTCACCTAATTCCTGTCCGAAATAAATCATAAACGGACCTGTATTTAAGGTGGCTGCCAGAATCATTGAAGGCATTGCTTTCCACGGGTCACCTGCAAACTGAGAGGATGCAATCCGCTGCTCATCGTGATTCTCTAAAAAACGCAGCATTTTGTGAGAATAACCCTCATATTTTTGCCAGAGATCTGTAATTGAACCCGTTGAACCACGGCCTTCTGTTAAACCCCGCATGATGTCGTAAAGTCCAACTTTATCATACAGATAATCAAATCCTGCCTGAAGAAAATTATTATATTCCTGCGGATTATAAACCTCAGCTATAAAAATCAACTCATTAAATTCCTTCTTTAATTTGGGGAGAGTCGCATTCCAGAACGGAACTGGTATCATTTCGGCCATATCACAGCGCAGTCCATCAACGCCTTTCTGAGCCCAGAATCTCATAATATCCGCCATCTTTTTCCAGGTATCAGGAACCGGGTCGAGATGTGACTGATGATTGTTCTGATAATCAATGCCATAATTCAGTTTAACCGTTTCATACCAGTCGTAAATACCCGGAGTTGCCGTGAATGCATCGTTTCCGGTTGCTTTGGCTGGATTCTCAATGTACATGCCGGCTCCATTTGTATATGGGAAATGAATGCCATCGGGAACACGAAATGGCTCCACCGGTATATAATAGAAGTTATTTGAAGCTGAAAATGCATGTTCAGGTGTATCCTGTTCACCAAGATCTACGGTTCCCAGGGGAAGATTTTTACTTTTATACTGCCGGGCTACATGATTGGGTACAAAATCGATAATGATTTTAAGTTCCTCCGAATGACAGCGTAAAATTAAATCCTCAAATTCCTTCATACGATTCCCCGGCTCAGTTGCCAAATCGGGATCGACGTCATAGTAATCAGTAACGGCGTAAGGTGAACCTGCAATACCTTTTACGATGAGTGGATTATTTGCAGGAATACCAATCTGCTCGTAAGAGGTGCAGCTTGCATGTCTTAGGATTCCGGTAAACCAGATGTGTGTAATTCCAAACTCTTTCAAAGCCTGCAATACCAATGGGGTAAAATGTTCGAATTTTGAACAGCCATTTTCAGCAAGAGTTCCAAATGCTTTATTGGCATCATTGTCGTTACGGAATAAACGGGTGAATACCTGGTAAATGTTTATGGCTTTGTTCATTTTTCTGATTACTATTGCCGGCTTTACAAATCTTTCGGAAGCTTCGTTATCGGCTGAATTTCAATAGTTTTAATAAAAAGCTCGCCGCCTTCAGATTGAAGTTGTATTTTTCCTGATGTAAGTGGTTTAATCACACCTTCTTCAAAAGTGCCGGTATTTTTATTTATTACCATTGTTACACCGTTAACCACATGAACGGAAGTTGCACCAAAGCAATAGAGGTCAACTGTATTCCACTCTCCGAGAGACTTTTCGTTATCGTAAATTTTTTTTTTTTTTTGAGTACCTGCATGTTTACCAAAAGGCACTAAATCTGCGCCAGGGGAATAAACAAAATCTTTGCTGTTTTCGTCTTTGGCTGCAGCTGATTCGCAGGTTGTATTCATCATCAGATACGTATCTCCCAGGTTTTCATGCATAAGCTGGCACTCAATATTTGTCATCCAGGTTCCGAATGCAACACCGAAATCGCCAAAACTATGGTATAAAAGGCCACTGTTTCGCTTGGAGTAGACTTTGTCACCCCAGCGGAAAACGAGACGGAGATGATAATTTTCAAACGATTCCCTGGTTGCAAGAGATCCATTTATCTCCCCTGAAATCCGGATAATTTTCCGGTCATTTTCTTCAACCACCGAAAAAACTGATTCATTGGTGGCAGCATTGGCAAGACTGTCAAAATCAGCGCCAAGAGAGGAACCAAGAAAGATGTCCCAGTTTTCAAGATTTTCCCCGTTGAAAAGAGGGGTGAACGGTTTCTGTTTCTGGCAGGAACTGCTGATAAGTGCAATGCAGGTGAACGAAAGGAGTATAAGAGATAATTTTTTCATGGCTGATTTTTTTAATGGAATAGCTGGATTAGTTGTACAAATCTAATTTTTTTATTTTGTTTCTACTTTCACATTGTATAAAATTCAACTGGTCTTACCTTCATATTGTCATCCCTACTCAATTTTCCAATGATCAAATATTTCCCAAAAAACCCTACATTTGCTTTCAAACAGATACTCCGTGGTCTATCCAGAGAATTTCGAGTTCAAAATAGGTTTCGATCGCATTCGCGAACTAACAAGAAATTATTGCTTGTTTGAGCCGGGTCGCAAGATTATTGATGAGCTTGGAATGCTTACAGATTCCGATAAACTTAGCCTGCGTCTTAGCCAGACTGAGGAATTCAGGAGAATACTGACCACCGGAACCGATTTTCCCATTGATCATTTTATCGATATTTCCCGCTTGCTCTCAAAAACCCGTGTTGAAGGAACTTTTCTCGAGGAATTTGAAGTTTTCGACCTCCGGCGGGCTCTTGATTCGGTTAAAGCAATCCTGAATTTTCTGAAAAACGACGACAAAAACCTTTACCCGGCACTGAAGATAATGGCAGCAGAGGTAAAACTCTTTCCTATGGTAACCGAACGGATCAATAATCTTCTGAATAAAAACGGGAAAATTAAGGACAATGCTTCGCGGGAGTTACATACTATCCGGCAGGACTTACTATCCAAACAGTCATCAATTTCGAAGCGGCTGAGTGCCATACTTCGCAAAGCCCAATCGGAAGGATGGGTGGAAGAGGATGCCAGTCTTGCCATACGCAATGGCCGTCCCGTAATACCTGTCCCCGCAAACTATAAAAGGAAAATTGCCGGATATATTCACGATGAATCGGGAACCGGAAAAACAGCGTATGTTGAACCTGCTGAAATAGTTGAAGCAAACAATGAACTCAGGGAACTGGAGAATGCCGAACGCCGGGAAATCATTAAGATACTAATCCTGTTTACCGACTTTCTCCGGCCCTATGCGGAGGAGTTGCTGATTGCCCATTCCTTTCTGGCTGAAGTGGATGCCACACGTGCCCGGGCAAAACTGGCTGTTTCCCTGAATGCCATTATGCCTCCTATGGCAGATGAACCATTGATCATGTGGGAGCAGGCACTGCATCCTCTGTTGTTGCTTTCTTTCAGAGAAGCAGGAAAAGAATCTGCTGTCGTTCCTCTGGATATCCACCTAAATAAAAATGAAAGAATTCTCCTGATTTCGGGCCCGAATGCCGGAGGGAAATCGGTTTGTCTTAAAACTGTCGGACTGTTGCAGTATATGTATCAGTGCGGATATCTGGTGCCGGTGAGTGAAAGCTCGAAATTTGGTATTTTCGACCGCTTTTTTATCGATATTGGAGACGAGCAGTCTATCGAAAACGACCTGAGTACCTATAGCAGTCATCTCCTGAATATGAAGTTTTTTATAAAAAATTCAGATTCTTTCACCCTTGTATTAATTGATGAGTTTGGAACCGGCACCGAACCTATGATTGGAGGTGCAATCGCCGAATCAGTTCTTGAAAATCTGAACGCTTCGGGTAGTTATGGCGTTATCACTACCCATTACACCAATCTGAAACATTTTGCTGCATCAGCTGAGGGGATCGTAAACGGGGCCATGCTTTTTGATACGGAAAAAATCCAGCCTG
>CAYOLQ010000176.1:0-5759 GCA_964404825.1 uncultured Chitinophaga sp. | reverse complement strand
TGGTGAGCCGTTACCTCACCAACAAGCTAATGTCACGCATGCCCATCTTTAACCGCCGGAGCTTTAAATATAAAGAAATGCCTCTTCATAGTGTTATGGGGTATTAATCCGAATTTCTCCGGGCTATCCCCCAGTTAAAGGTAGGTTGCAAACGCGATACTCACCCGTGCGCCGGTCGTCAGCATTTATTGCTAAACCTGTTACCCCTCGACTTGCATGTGTTAGGCCTGCCGCTAGCGTTCATCCTGAGCCAGGATCAAACTCTTCATTGTAATTATAAAAAGTTGAGTTGCTCAAGATCCATTACATTATTACCTAAAAAAGAATTTTCAGTTGCATTTGACCTTTTTACCTTTTCAATATTTTCAAAGAACGTTTGTTCAATTTTTTTGGACTGCAAAGTTAGTAAACTCTACTTACTATACAATCTATATCTCAATTTTTTTTACTTCTAAAGAACCTGCTTTTTCTTAAAGCGGATGCAAAGGTAATTCCTTTTTTTAATCCTGCAAATCTTTTTTAAAATATTTGCATTTTTATTTTTTTATCACCTCTGTCAAAGAATGTACTTTCGTTTAAAGCGGGTGCAAAGGTAAAGGATTTCTTTTTACATCTGCAAATAAATTTTCATTTATTTTTTGCACCATTTAATTCGGACATTTTGTAAGAACTTTTTCCCGTGATTGGGGCTGCAAATATAGATGTGCTTTTTTAACTTACCAAATGTTTTTAAAGAAAATTTTAAGATATTTTTTGGGGCGTTGTTTTTCAGGGGGTTAGGGAGGTAATGAGTGACGGGTGACGGGTGACAAGTGACGAGTAAAGAGTAACGAGTAACAAGTGACGGAGTTACAGGGTTACGGGGTTACAGGGTTTGCCTTCGGCGAGCTCGGGCTGCTATCGCATCCCTCGGTTAAGGGTTTCAGGGTTTCAGGGTTTTCGGTGTTTCAGAGTTTCAATTGGGTAGTAGGTTCAATTTACTATTCATTCTGAAAGGACGATGGACAATGGACGATGGACTTTGTTCCCCATGTATCCTCGTCACCCCGTCGTAACCTCGTCACCCCGTCACCTCGTTACCCCGTCACCTCGTTACTCGTTACCCCGTTACCTCCTCCCCCCAAACCCCGTTCACTATTTTTAACATTCCAAAATCACTCTGATAACTCAAAAATCCTTATCTTAGCCCAAACAATATGTAAACTGTAAAACGTGCGCGAGAACCTTGTAATCATACCTACTTATAACGAAAAGGAGAATATCGAAAAGATTATCCGAAAAGTATTCTCCCTCGAAACAAAGTTTGATATTCTGATAATTGAAGATAATTCACCCGACGGTACAGCCGTTATTGTAAAAAAGCTAATCCCTGAATTCCCGGAGCAACTTCATATATTTGAAAGATCCGGTAAACTCGGATTGGGTACAGCATATATAGAGGGATTTAACTGGGCTCTGCAAAGGCAATACCTATATATATTTGAGATGGATGCCGATTTCTCCCATAATCCCGAAGACCTTATACTTATTCATAATGCTTGTATTAAGGATGGTGCCGATATGTCCATCGGATCCCGCTATATATCGGGAGTAAACGTGGTTAACTGGCCTATGGGCCGTGTTCTGATCTCTTACTTTGCATCTGTTTATGTGCGCTTTATCACACGGATGAGTGTGCGGGATGCAACAGCGGGATTTGTTTGCTATTCCCGCAAGGTGCTTGAAACCATTAATCTGGATAAAATCCATTTTAAGGGATATGCCTTCCAGATAGAAATGAAGTTTACCACCTGGAAATATGGCTTCAGAATCGTTGAAGTACCCATAATCTTTACCGAACGTAAAGAGGGTTCATCCAAAATGAACGGGGGAATCGTTTATGAAGCCATGTGGGGTGTGGTCAAAATGAAGCTCTCAAGCTTCTTCCGATCCTACAAAAGAAATCCCTGAAATGTCTAAAATCCTGATCAAACACGTAACCATCATCAATGAAGGACGCTCTTTCAAGGGGAATGTTCTGATTGACGGTCAATTTATCTCCAGAGTTTCTGAAGCAGAAATCCACCCTGATAAAGACACCTGCATAATTAACGGAGAACATAAGTTGCTTCTGCCGGGCGTCATTGACGACCAGGTGCATTTTCGCGAACCCGGTCTAACCCATAAAGGTGATATCGCCTCTGAATCGCGGGCTGCAGTTGCAGGAGGAGTTACATCGTATATGGAAATGCCTAATACAAACCCGCAAACCATTACTATCAAAGCTCTTAACGACAAATATGAACTGGCTTCATCAAAGTCTGCAGCAAACTATTGCTTCTACTTTGGCGCAACAAACGATAATATCGAAGAAATCCATAAGGTAGACCCTGCACAAACACCCGGAGTGAAAGTATTCATGGGTGCATCAACAGGAAATATGCTTGTTGATAACCGCCATACTCTCGAAAAGATATTTGCCGAATCACCGGTGCTTATTGCTACTCATTGCGAGGATGAAACAACAATCCGCAATAACATTGCTTTGTGTAAACATAAGTATGGCGAAGATATTCCGATGAGTTGCCATCCCCTTCTGCGCAGCGAAGAAGCCTGTTTTATTTCATCCTCCTTAGCTGTGGAACTGGCACATAAATACAATTCAACCCTCCATGTTCTCCATCTTTCAACAGCCCGCGAACTTTCCCTTTTCGAAAAAGGACCTGTTGCGGGTAAAAAAATAACTGCCGAGGCTTGTATCCATCACCTCTGGTTTAACGACACTTATTATGAAAGCCGGGACACTCTTATAAAATGGAATCCCGCGATTAAAACCGAAAAAGATCGTCTTGCTCTTATTGACGCATTAATTGACGATAGAATCGACGTAATTGCCACCGATCATGCTCCACATACCCTGATTGAAAAGTCTAACAAGTATTTTCAGGCACCTTCGGGTGGCCCCATGGTGCAACACAGCCTTCTTGCCATGCTGGAATTTGTGAAAAGGGGGATCTTTACCATCGAAAAGGTTGTTCATAAAATGTGTCATGCTCCGGCCGACTTATTCAAAATCGACCGGCGGGGTTATATCCGTGAAGGCTATTATGCCGACCTGGTGCTTGTGAATCCGGATAAATCATTCGAAGTTACAATTTCCAACCTCTTATATAAGTGTCACTGGTCGCCACTGGAAGGCGAGATCATGCATCACAAAATCGATTTGACTTTTGTGAATGGAAATATTGTATACCAGCATGGGGAGGTTGTGGATAATGGGGTGCATTCGATGGCGCTGAGGTTTAACAGGTAAGTTCTGTGGGGCTAAAGCCCAAAAACTCCTTTTCTTAAATCTGCTGGCTGAAGCCAGCGACCATTTTAAAACAAATCGGCAGCTATGCAATGTTGAGGTTTGCTTTTTCCACAATTTTCAATAACCATGCATTCTCAGGTTTTAATCTAAAAATTATTGTTTGCGGATAATATATTACTAAGAATTTGAAAGTTTTTTTCTCCAATTCCAAAAAAACTGTAAGCATTTTGTTATTTCTGCTTACTTTTGTTTCCCGAAAACAATAAAATCCAACCATGTTAACAGTAGAGAAAATCGGCGGAACGTCGATGTCGCGATTTGATGAGGTTCTGAAGAATATCGTGATAGGAAACAGAACCAAAGGGGATTATTACAACCGGATTATGGTTGTGTCAGCATATAATAATGTAACCAACTGGCTCCTTGAACATAAGAAAAACGGAACTCCCGGCATCTATTCCAAATTCGAAAAGCGTGAAAACTATACCGGAGCTCTCGATGAACTTCTTCTTAAACTGGTTGCTATAAATGCAGAATTGACCCCTATCGGTCTCAACCTGAAGCAAGCAGACGATTTTATCACCGACCGTATTTGCCAGGCTAAAAATTACCTGAAAAGTCTCGGAGCTGTGCTTGCCACCGGATATGTAAACAAAACCAACATCCTGCTGGCTGCACGTGAAATTCTTTCCAGTATTGGAGAAGCTCATTCTGCTTTTAATTCAGTTAATATTCTGGAAAACAATGGTGTGAAAAGTCTTTTTATAGACTTATGTGGTTTTAACGACCCGGAATTCCTCACAATCGACGAGCGTATACGAATGGCTTTTAAAGATATCGACTTTTCGGCAGTCCTGCCCGTAGCAACCGGCTATACAAAAGGTACCGAGGGGATTATGAGGGAGTTCGACCGTGGTTATTCAGAAGTTACATTCAGTAAAATAGCTGTGGCTGTTAAAGCTGATGAAGCAGTTATACATAAAGAGTTCCACCTTTCTTCGGCCGATCCAAATATAGTTGGAGTGGATAAATCGGTGCCTGTTGGCCATACAAACTACAATGTTGCTGATCAGCTCGCCGATGTTGGTATGGAAGCAATACATCCAAAAGCATCCAAACCTCTGGAGGTAGCCGGAATAAACATCAGACTGAAAAATACTTTTGAACCGGAACACCCGGGAACACTGATATCCAAGGACTTTATTTCTGAAGATGGCAGGGTTCAGATTATCACCGGAACCGATAAGGTTGTGGCCATTGAGGTACACGATCCACTTATGGTCGGACAGGTAGGTTTTGACCTCGGTATTATGGAGATTTTTGTTAAACACAAAGTCAGTTATATCCTTAAAGCCACCAATGCCAACAGCATTACGCAGGTAATCTGGGAAAAAGATCTGCGTGAAGAACTGGTATCGGAACTAAAGGGAAAGTACACAAAAATTACAGTTCTCCCCTGCTCCCTGGTTTGCGGTCTGGGAACTTCCATTTCAAAACCCGGTGTCATTGCCAAAGCCACTTCAGCTCTGGCGGAAAGGAATATCAATATTGCAGCCATGTCGCAATCCCTCAGCCAGATAAATATTCAGTTTGTGATAAACCGGGAGAATTACAGGGAAGCGATAATTGCATTGAATGATGCGTTGTGTTTTAAGATGTAAGTATTTCCTTTCCGGAGTTTTTCTTTTTTTGACCTGAAACATATGAGAATAAATCAGGTTTATCAGACTCTATTTCTTATCTTTTCTTGCCTATTTTTACCGATATAATGGTAACTAAATTGCGGTAGTTAAACCAGCTTCCCGATAACAGTTTTTGTGCCCTTGTATCCTGAATCAAGCTTTTTATCCCTATAAACAATGTATTTTAAAGCGGAAATACATTTTAAAACTAAATCAACATGTTAAGGTTCATATTTTCTCCCATTCTGATCCTAATTATCACGGGAATCCTTTTTTTCCAGGACATTTCAGCTCAGTTACCTGAAAACGGTGAATATGTCCAGGTTGGCACTGACGGTCATCTCTATCTCAGAAATGAGCGAATCCGTTTCTGGGGAGCCATTGGTAATGCACCTGCTGATTCGTATGAAGAGAATGAAGCAATGGTTAAAAGAATTAAGGAACTGGGATTTAATATGTTTCGTTATAGCACTAAAGTTTCCGATTATGTAAAGGGAGATGGCAGTGAAATGGATTTATTTGACCACTTTCTTTACTGCTGTAAAAAAGAAGGTATATATGTTTGGTATACAGGCCTTAACCGCTTTCCGGAAATAGGGCCTGAAGATGCCGGTATTATTGATGATCCTGAAAGTGAACAGGCATGGAAAGATGCCGTTTCGCAGCTTAAAGGGGATAAACCTGCATGCTGGGCATGGGACGATCGGATACTAGCATACCGGAAAAAGCATAAAGCGGAAGTCCTGGAACATTTCAATCAACATACCGGACTCAGGTATGCCGAC
>CAYOLQ010000175.1:0-5771 GCA_964404825.1 uncultured Chitinophaga sp. | reverse complement strand
AAACTAAGGAATTTGCTTTTTCAATGGCGGTTTTCAGTGCATGAGCAGGATTACCATCAACACATTTCGTCATTTCATCAATGACAGCATTAACACTTATATCAGCCGCATAACGGCCGCCATTGCGACCTCCCATACCATCGCATACAACCACAAGGTCACCCCATATTGTTTTAGTAAAACCGTAAAAATCCTGGTTATCAGAGCGGCCGCCAGTTCTGGATTGAATGTGAAGCATATTATTTACTGTCAATTTTTTAAATGTAAAAGTAAGGCAAATCAGACCAAGGTCCTCACCATTAAGCATCTCTCCACCTCATCTGCCTTCGGCACCACCTAGAGGAGAAATGAAGATGCAAGAATTACGTCATTACGCGGTAGCACGGAACTTTATTTCGGCGGGTTCGCGGGTGAACCCGATCTTTTGAATACCTGCACGGGTGATCTGTTCCTCTTGGCAGAATATATCAATTTCGTTGAAGGCCGGGAATGAGCCATATAATAATTGCTGCATTAAACATTTACGGGCAACGTTTTCGATTTGTCCACCGCTAAATTCAAAAGATTGGGACAGCTGCCTGGCATCATCCATAGAAAGGTCGTTTATCTTATCCTGCCATATCCTGATTCTTGCTTCAACATCCGGTTTTTCAAAGCTTATTTTGTAAAGAAACCGACGTTCAAAGGCCTGATCGAGGTTTTGAGTAAGGTTGGTGGTTGCGATCAGTATTCCTTGCAGGTCTTCCATTTCCTGTAAAATGATATTCTGAATTGCGTTTTCAGTCTGATCAACAGCAGATGATCCGATTTTTTTGCGGCTGCCAAAAATGCCATCAGCTTCGTTGAAAAGCAGTATCGGGGCAACCTTACTTTTTTCAACTTTTGTGCGGTATTCGTCGAACACTTTTTTGATGAGCTTTTCCGATTCACCAAACCACATACTCTTAGTTTCGCTGATGGAGATCATGTGTATATCCCTGCCGGTCGTGCGGGCAAGTTGGTAAACCGACTCCGTTTTTCCAGTACCTGGAGGGCCATAAAGCAACACGGCAACACCAGTCCTCATTCCGGCATCTTTCATACGATGCACCAGGTTCACTGTATTTTCAGGTTTCAGAATATCAGTAAGGAATTCAAGACTTTTTGTTTCCTTACCACTGAAATACAACTCTTTCGGAGCAATCCCGGAAGCCAGGATATCTGAACTTTTCTTCTTATTCTTTTTACCTTCGGAAACAAGGTCCTTATCATCACCAAGCAATAACTCAATCCCTGACTCGGTAAGAGAAATCCGTTTATCACTTCTGAAATGACCATCATCGAGTTTTACAAGACTTGCTTTTATTAAGCTATGAGTTCCACGCAGGAATGTTTTTCTCACACGCATCCTCTCCCCTATTTCTCCATACATAAATCGAATAGCTTCGTGCAGATCCGTAGATTCTTCTTCACCAAAAAACTCAGTACATAAAAGCAGGAAAAATATATTGTCTTCAAAACTTAAAGAATACTCTTCCAATGCATTTAAAAACGGAAGTTCCTTGTTAATACACAACACTCCCTGAACCTCGCGGAAAAGTTCGCTGCGGATGTATTCACCGTCATTAAAATCAGAGAAAACTCTGGTGAGGTGCGACATTAAAGCGTAAATATCAGGAATCTCAATTGTCTTTCTTTTAAGTTTCACTCCTTTCATCAGCGAATCAAGAATTTCCTTGTTGACATAGAACTTAATGCTGTTTATGTTAAAACCACCCATCCTGCTTCTGTTATGTGAGTTTTCGTGAAAACTGATAATTCCCTTATTCAGCAATTCGTCCAATTCGGGCATATAGCCCAGAATTGACATTGGACTGCAACCGATATAACCTGCGATATCATCAAGATCAACGCTGGAATGTCCAAAATTCAGGCTTAGAATTACGCAGAAGATGGCAGACTGAAGATCAGTTATTTCGAGAAATGCTGAGAGTGCCTTAAGTTCTACCTTATTTTTATTCAGGAATTCCTTTTTCATCTCAGATTCTTTTGCAAGGAGCGCAATTTTTTCGACATATTTTAATAAATCAACTGTCTTTTTTTTATTTTCAAGTCTGGTTGTCATAGTGTTTGTTAGTTGTTAGTATTCCAGATTAATATCTATGTTAAATGCATTTCTTCGAATTTATTTGACCAATCCATTACCAAGAATTTTACCAGTAAAACAATAAAGTGAAATACCTCAGAATATCATGCATATTAATGCAAATGTCACATCATGAAAACCCTGATGAGAAAACTGTAATTTGCATTTGAGAAATTTTCGGATTAAACTGTGCCCCAGTTTATTTTATTACGATCCCAGCAACATCGTTTCTACTAATGAGCATTATTAATTCAATTAATGCTTCAGCTGGCGCTGTGCCGAAATCTATCTGATACAATTCGCATCCGGCTTTTTCATTGTATGGCCCATTGATTATATGGATCACATTTAAAAATGGATCAGGATTGCGTTTCGGATAATACCATTTTAGAAACCATAAATCTATCAACCCCTTTACTGAATCCGCATTTGGATAGATTTCAATCTCACAGTTGAACCAGGCAAACGGATTAATTTCGATCTCAGTTTCATTTATCAGTTCTCTGTGTACCGGGAATGAAAAGATATCTTCCATAATATATTCATCATCTCCAGTATCAATTAATGGCCAACACATAAAATCATCCATTAATTTAGAGCCTCTTATTATAGCCAGATCCTGGCGGAACAGTTTCTCTTCCGTATCATCCGATCTTTGGAATCTGAGGATTGTATTCTCTTTTTTATTATAACCATCCAATTCGCAATCAGTAATAATATGCCACAATCTTTTTGAGTCAGATTCCTGCAGATTTCTTTCATCAAGCGTCTTTTTGTTTTCGTAATACTCTTCAGTAAACCGCCGTAAATAATGCTGTTGCGTTTTACTAGCGATATAATGTATGGAACTCATGCTATTGTTTTTATTTCGAGAGATGGTGATGTCAATACTATTTCATATTAATCCGGTAAGCAGCTATAAAAGGCTTACAATTAAACACATGCACAATATTGTCGTAAACCCTGATTTTGGTGAATCCCAGATTCAGATTTGTGTAAATCGTACCAGTCCTGTCAAATTCGATGTATTGGTATAGTAGGTATCTATTTTTTTCTCTTTTAATGTGAAAAGGATTAAGGGCATAGGATAACCGCCAATCTTCAGCCTGCCTGAATTCAACTTTCTTATCTTCACCCACTTTCATGCCCATCATACTTTTTACAACAACCGGGGAATTTCTAATGTATCCCGATGAGATGTTTAATGTATCTCCATTTCCAAAACAGTATTGATAAAGAATATCGGAGCCTTCCGGGGATACGAACCGGCCTCCGGCTATCATGGAAACAACAAATGCTTTTTCGGGATTTAAGACAATGACAAGTGCCATTATTACTAAAATGATTCCAACTAGTAGCTTTAATTTTTTCATATGATGCGTTTTAGTAAAGCAAGTTCATCACAATAAGTGATAATACCAGAACCAAATCGGTCTGGGAAATACACGGCTAATTAAGAACAGAATCACTTTACATATTACACGAGAGGACAAATTAGTATAAGCTATTATCAGTCCCTTGCAAAACACTGACGTTAATATAGCTTCCCTGTTCCGGATTCCTTATCTCAATCTTGTCGCCTTTCTGAATACCTCTTGCGAAAACAACATAAACATACTCACCATTATAAAATGAGATAAAATATCCTCCAGTATGTTTATAATATACATAAACCACAGGCGGAGATATTTTATCATCATATGTTTTTGAGCTATACACTGACGAAGCATTAAATTCATCCAATGCGCCATCATAGTCTAAATAGTAACTACTGTAAGAATAGGCCATGTGTTTGCCTTTAAGCATTTTTTTCTTAGCCTCCATTGTAAGTGAATCTACAAATTGAACCTTTGCATGCAGGTTGTATTTATCAATCTTACAAATTGTTATTGAATCTTTTTTGTTATCTGAAGTTGACATTCCCTCACTAACGGAGACCCTTATTGAGTCAAAAAGGTATCCGATAAGCCTATGTTCAAATTCAGATAATGACGTTTGAGCCATGGAATTATATACCATGACGGTCAAGATGATAGTTATTAAGGCGTTTTTCATATTATATGTTTTTGGTTGTTATTTTTGGGAAGAAGTACCTGAGAATGAAAAGGGTAATACTGAAATTTGCTTTTGTTAATATTGGAAAAGTAACTTCGCCTTGCTATTATCAAATCAGATTCTGAAGTTTGTCGTGATCAATTCCCGAAATCTATTCTGATTCAATCTATATTAAGGCCTATTTATTGAAATCCCTTTTTCTCGTTATAATTGTTGCATATGCACAAAGCGCAAGTATAGCCAATAAAAAGAAAACGCATTCCCAGTGAGCTGTTCCATTTATCAGGTGAGGAAGATGTTCAAGGAACCAATGCATCATTGAATTGGTTATTAACAAAAAGGAACCCTTTTATTTATTTTATTATCTTACCAAATGGATTCATTAATGTGAAGCTACATAAGGTGTCGGTTTATACCTTATAAAATGCTCAGATTATAAACATCTTGTTTATTTCGACTGATGCCTGTAACGTTAAGTCCAGTGGTGCCGCGGTCGTGTTCGACAAGATCAAAAAGAGTGCATTTTTCGGGAAGCGGGGCAAAGATTAATGTAAATGACATTAACGTTCCAGCCTTTACTCGCTTCCATTCCGGCGCAACAGGGATATTCATTGCGTGAATCAAACGGGTAGAGTTGCCAGTATCAAGATCGAAGAGAATAGCTGACCTAGAGATCCTGATCTTTGCATTTACAGGGGCAGAAAAGAAACAATGGACAATGACCATCCCTACTTCCTCAAACTTGCTAAGGAGTTTATGCCTGCTTCGTTTATCAAGTACAACAGTTGGAGTTGATTTGGAGCTTTGTGTACGGTCCGGGGAATTACATGGAATAAGATCTGACATCTGCTTTTTTCTACAAAGCTAAGCCATGGTGTTGCGGAATTTGCGCAGGTTTTGTTGAAAGCTGAACGATCCAGAAACTGGATTTAGGACAGAGCTATTTTTCGAGGAACTGAAATATTACTCAAGATTTACACATTCTTTCCTGAGCCTGATAAATACCGACACAATTTGTTTGGGTATCAATCCTTCTTTTATTCAGGGAAACCGGCAATAACAGACAGATTTTTATAGGATTGAAAGTCTTTTGGAAAATCTTTTTCGCTGAACTTGTAATGGATACTCAAATGATTTATTTCAAAACAGGCATGAGGATTTAGTTCGTTTCCGAAAGTCGGAATGACCAAAATCCACCTAGAGTGATGTTCTACTTCACCTCGATAACATACCATTCCGTTCAGGTTTAATAGCTGCCAGTCTATATCGCTATTTAAGTTAATTGTATCCCCGGATAACCTTATTACAATGCCAAATGAGGGGTTGCATTGGATAACAAACGGTATATCGGTACTTAAGAGGGATAGCATTACGATACCTTTTTCAGATATTTCGTAAAACGTGTGTTTGGATTTTTTCATTTGGACTATGACGATTTCCTATTCACTCAACTGCGAAAATCAGTCCCAGTTCTCATACTGTTCAATGTTCGCACTATCTATTATATGAATATTTATTCCCATCTCTTTACAAAAGTCCAGAAATGACTGAGGGATAGGAATACTTCCTCCTCCTGGAAGAAAAACATCTT
>CAYOLQ010000174.1:0-5815 GCA_964404825.1 uncultured Chitinophaga sp. | reverse complement strand
CATGAAAGGGAAGGATTGGCAAAAACACCCGAAAGAGTTGCAAAAGCCATGCAGTTTCTCACACACGGATATGCCATCGATCCGGCTGAAATTTTAAGATCAGCCATGTTTAAGGAAGAGTACCAGCAAATGGTAATTGTAAAGGATATCGAGATTTTCTCCCTTTGTGAACATCATCTTTTGCCCTTTTTCGGAAAGGCTCATATTGCCTATATTCCTAACGGGTATATCACAGGATTAAGCAAAATTGCAAGAGTGGCTGAGTCATTTTCGAGGAGACTTCAGGTGCAGGAGCGGCTTACTGTGGAAATACTTAATTGCATTCAGGATACACTACATCCTATTGGTGTAGCAGTTGTAATTGAAGCAAAACATCTTTGTATGGTTATGCGGGGAATTCAAAAACAAAATTCGGTTACAACCACCTCAGCTTTTACAGGTGCTTTTTTGAATAATGTAAAAACCCGGGAAGAGTTTATTCACCTCATTGGTTCAAAACTGTCATGAGTTCGTGAGGGCATTTAGGGTAGGGTCAATTACATGACAGTATAACAATTGCGAATCATACAGCTGACCCCTTACTCATACTACCACAATTTCAAAGACCTACCTGCAATTAGTTATAAACTTATCAATTTCTCAATACAATTCTTAATCTCTTTTGAGATTTCAATATATTCTCTGGTTTCTTTAACTTCAGGAACGTAGAAATCATCCGGGTATCTGATTGAAACCCCAAAATCAGAAAGGCTTTTTAAATCTATGTCCATAAAAGAATTATCAATTTTCTGACATTCCAGAATTAAATAATCCAAATCATGGGTTTTTGGAAAATCAACGTCGTGGAAAATCAAAAAAGCCTTCAGAAATTTTTCAACAGCCTGCTGTGAATGGAAACAAATAGTACTTGTATAGAATTCTATATTTGTACTGGAAAGGCTTTCGATGACGGCAATATCTTCATTTGCACGAAACAACCAATTCCTGATATAGTCCGCTTTTTCAATTGTCATAACAAAATTGCTTCTTTAAGGATATTCCTAATTATATGACCGGGAAGGTTTTTCTTAACTTCGATCTCTTTTTTACTTTGGATCATGATATCTGACCTGATTCCGGTTTTAAGCAGTTCTTTTCTAATAGCGGTTTTTAGTGGAAATTTCTCATCTGGAGAAAGTATTTCATCTGTAATAACCAGTATATCATAATCACTGTCAGAATCAAAATCATTCCTCGCTCTTGATCCAAATAATCGGGCTTCAGCACCGGGAATGAAGTGTTGCACAGTAACTTTGATACTTCCCAATATTTTCTCTTTATTATCCATATAAGCACATAATAAGCAAATATAATGATTTTAAGATGGATAGAGACAAATGATTAACTGACATTTTTCATATTAATAAATCTTACGACACCTGACTATCATTAACCTGGGGGTTCCTGGAGTGAAAGAAGGTTTAGAAAAGATTACTCCCCAAAAATAAAATACTCAATAGTCTTAACGAGAAGCTCAGGTTTCTCCACGTGAACCCAATGATCGGCATCCGGAATTGTGACCAATTCGGCCATCGGGAAGACAGTTTTAATAACTGAGATGTCTTCTTCCCTGATGTAACCCGACTTACCTGCTCTTATAAAAAGTACCGGAAAACCTGTAATACCGTTACCATTCAAGAAAGGTTTATGATCCAGCCCGTCAAGAATCTGCGGGAGTTGATCGTGCAATGTCTGAATATTTAATCTCCATTTGTAACTTCCTTCGGCATTCCGTATGACATTTTTTAAAAGAAATTGTCTGATCCTTTCAGAATGCAAGGTTTCTGAAAGCATCCGGTCTACATCCTCCCTGTCTTTCACCTTTGAAAAGTCAACCCCCAGCATGGAGGTAATAATGTTCATATGAACTACACTTTGAGGAGCCGACTGGGTAAGTGATTTATAAGATGCGGGTGAAATATCAACGACAATCAGGGATTGTACTTTTTCAGGCCATGCGACTGAAAAATAGATTGCGGCTTTGCCTCCCATTGAATGCCCAAGAATTACTGCTTTCTCAATTCCATGGGTTTCCATAAAAACATGAAGGTCATTCCGTAAATCAATATAACTGTGTTCTTTGGTATGGGGAGAGTTTCCGTGGTTTCTCTGGTCGATAAGATAAACTTCAAAACGTGAGGATAAAGCTTTTCCAATACTGAACCAGTTGTCTGATGAGCCATACAACCCATGAAGAATAATCATTGGCGGGCCTTGGCCCATTTTCCTGTAAGAGAGCTCCACCACGATTACTTTAATTGTCTTTTGTACATCTGTATCGTATTCTCAAGACCGTAATAAAGAGCATCGGAAATCAGTGCATGTCCGATGGAAACCTCAAGAAGACCGGGAATATTATCTGAAAAGTATTTTAAGTTTTCCAGGCTGAGGTCGTGACCTGCATTGATGCCCAGTCCAACCTGATTTGCAGCTTCAGCAGCTTTTATGAAGTCTTCTATGGCTTCCTGCCGATCTAAGGGGTACTTGCTGGCGTAGGGTTCAGTATAAAGCTCTATCCGGTCGGTTCCTGTTTTGGCTGCCGCAAAAATGAAATCCAGATTGGTACCGATAAAAACCGAGGTGCGAATTCCGTGTGATTTAAGTCCGGAAATAGTTTTCTTTAAAAACTCCATGTTCTTCAGAGTATCCCAACCGGCAGATGAGGTCAATGCTCCCGGGGGATCGGGTACGAGGGTAACCTGGTCCGGTTTAATTTCATAAACCAGTTTGAGGAAACTTTCTGACGGATACCCTTCAATATTAAATTCTGTATTAACAAGAGGTTTCAACTCCCTGACATCCTGATAACGAATATGTCGCTCATCAGGTCTGGGATGCACGGTAATACCTTCTGCACCGAAAAACTGACAATCTAATGCCACCTTTAAAACATCAGGAATATTTCCACCTCTGGAATTTCTGAGTGTTGCTATTTTATTTATATTTACACTTAATCTTGTCATTGCGAAATCCATTGATAAATCTGTAAAGTTACATCAGAGCGACGAGAAAAAAATACTAGAAGAGAATTATTTATGCTGGCCAGAGAATTAATGTCGGATGTTGTACCTGCTTTGAAAACCTCGGATACCGGGTTTCAGGCACTTTCATGGATGGATATTTTCAGAATTTCGCATTTGCCCATTGTAAATAATCTGGAATTTCTGGGCCTGATTTCTGATAAAGATATTTACAACCTGAATGTGGCTGATGAGCCCATCGGAAATCACAAACTTTCACTTTTCAGCCCCTATGTATATGAGGATCAGCATATTTATGAAGTGATTGAGCTGGCATCAAGGCTCAAACTTAGCGCAATTCCCGTACTTGCCAGAAACAATGAGTTCCTTGGTACCATAACAACCAATGATCTGGTTTTACATTTTGCAGATCTTTCAGCACTCAAGCATCCCGGAGGTATTATTATTCTTGAAATAAATGTAAATGATTATTCACTTTCCCAGATAGCTCAGATAGTTGAAGGAAATGATGCTAAGATCCTCAGCCTGTATATTTCAACTCCTGAGGATTCAACCAAATTGTATGTTACCCTAAAAATTAACCGGACTGAGGTGTCTTCAATCATTCAGACTTTCGAGAGATATGATTACACCATTACCGCCAGCTATATGAAGGATGATGAAGGAGATGATATGATTCAGAACCGTTATGATTTGTTTATGAGGTATCTGAATATCTGATTGAAAGTTATTATTACATACTTTTTCAGGCAATATCCTGTATTAAACCAACTGTACCCCATGAAGAAAATCGCCCTGTTCGGGAAAAATTTCAGTGAAGATTTTAACGGAAACATTGCCTCTTTGTTTCAAATATTTAAAAAACATAAGGCTGAGTTGGTTATACATGAAAATTTTGCAGCCTTCCTTTCAACACATGCAGGGATAAATACAGGAGAGTACAAAACATTCAGCGACCATAAAAGTCTTCCGGCCGATACCGATTTTTTGATTTCTTTCGGGGGAGATGGTACCTTTCTGGAAACCCTAAAAATAGTGCAGGACAGAAACATTCCGGTTATAGGAATCAACACGGGCCGGTTAGGATTTCTTGCCAATATTTCCAGGGACGAAATCTGTGTTTCGGCAGAAGAGCTTTTTCAAGGGAATTTTACACTGGAAGACCGGACATTGATACGTTTGAAGGGCACTAAACCGGATAGCAATGAGTTCGGTATTGCACTGAATGAAATTACGATTCATAAATTCGGTGCGGGTATGATAAGTGTCAAAACGGAACTCGACGGTGAATATCTGAATACTTATTGGGCGGATGGATTAATTATTTCCACTCCTACCGGATCAACTGCCTATTCAATGAGCGTTGGAGGTCCCATTGTTATGCCGGAATCGAGGAATTTTATAATCTCACCAGTTGCCCCGCATAACCTGAGCGTCAGACCAATAATTATTCCTGATAACAAAACAATAAGCCTGAAAGTGTTTTCCCGGGCCGACCGTTTTCTGGTATCAATTGATTCACATACTATTGAAGTTGAAAACAATACCGAACTCTTCATCGATAAAGCTCCATATAGCATAAAACTGGTAAAATTTCACAACACAAGTTTTTACAATACTCTCCGAAACAAGCTTATGTGGGGAGTCGATAAACGGAATTAGGGGTTCGGTCCATGTTTATGCACGCCAGCTTTTGCCGAAAAAGAATAATTGAAGGCCCCATGAAATTAGACTGCTCATCAGCAATTTGGAAAACTTAACAAATTACTTTTACTTTGAAAACGCAGGTTTCTAATAAAAGTACGTTTATTTTTAATTAATTTATATCTTTGTAAATCTTAAGGGATTAGAAATGAATGTAAAGAAGCTTATAATATTATTCCTTGTTTTGATGATCATTCCCGTTTCTTCGTTCGCGCAGAAATGGAAACTCAGAAGGTATGAGGCAAATTTCAGCATAGGCACTTCTCATTTTTACGGGGATATCGGAGGGACGGCAGACCTTAATAATGCAGCAGGATTCAAAGATATTCAACTTCAGTTTACCCGGCCATCCCTTGGTTTTGGAGCAAGGTATAAACTTGCAGGGGATATGGCTGTTAAATTGAATCTGATTTATGGATTTATTGCCGGTAATGATGACGGCTCGCGTAACGACGGAAGAAATTATTCATTTACTTCCACAATTTTTGAACCCTCTTTTCAGTTTGAGTATTATATTATTCCGGAAAGCAGGTCTATTAGTTCCGCTGCACTTTTTAACCGCAGGGGTATGGTGAATAACTATTCGAAGATTTATGTTTATGCATTCGGTGGCATTGGCGGGGTTATCGGGAATCCGAAATTAAAAGATGGCGCAGGAAATAATATCACTCCGGAAAATATGGGTAAGGTTGGTCTAGCATTTCCTATAGGTGCCGGTTTAAAATATACAATCGATTCCAAATGGTCAATTGGACTTGAATTAGGACGTAGATTTACAACAACAGATTATCTTGATGGCAAATATACATATGAGAGTGGTGGACAAATTCTCGATTCCAAGCACAATGATTTATATGATTTCGGTATGCTCAGTGCTATTTATAAAATTCAAACAAATCGTCGTGGATTGCCCATCCTTGGTAATGCAAGAAAATACCGTCGTTAAAAAATCATTCGCATTTTCAACAATTCGCCGGGAGAGCAGAAAGAAAATTTTTCTTGCTCTCTTTGTGTTTATCCCATTATTTGCATACTCTCAAAGGAAATCTGATATCGGCTTTTTTGCCGGAACCTCCTATTACATGGGAGAT
>CAYOLQ010000173.1:0-5825 GCA_964404825.1 uncultured Chitinophaga sp. | reverse complement strand
TATCTTTGCCAGCACTTGAAATAAGCATAATTTTGTATATTTAGCATAAATTCTATCCAGGTTCACTATGAAATACCCAAAGATTTTATTCCTTTTAGCTTTAATAAGTGCTTGCTTCACAATCTCTGCTCAAACACCCGTATCCACTCCGCAGGTTAGTATCGGGTTCGTTGAAAAGCAAGGAGAATTTGCTGCTCTTGATACCCGCCTTATTAATGAGCAGGGCGATACTGTGGTTTTGCGGGATATACTCAACAAGCCAACCCTTCTGAATCTGGTATATTACAGGTGTCCCGGAACCTGCAGTCCTCTGATGTGGGGAATTTCAAAGTTTATTGAAGAGGTGGATCTGAAGCTCGGAACCGATTATCAGGTTTTAACCATAAGCTTTGACCCTACAGAGGATATCGGTCTGGGAATAAAGAAAAAAGCAAATTATGTTTCCAGTCTGAAAAATAAGGATATCGGGAACTATTGGTATTTCTTTGTTTCGGACAGTGCCAACATCGCCAGACTATCGGAATCTGTTGGTTTTCATTATAAATGGATCAACAACGAATTTGTGCACCCTACCGGATTGATAGCCCTGGCAGCCGATGGTAAAATAACCAGATATTTGCGGGGAATAGAATTTCTTCCCTTCGATATAAAAATTACCATGGTGGAAGCAGCGAATGGCAAAATCGGACCCAGTCTGAATCGTCTGCTGGCAATCTGCTATTCCTATGATGATAAAGGGAATGAATTTGTTTTCAATGTTACAAAAGTTGCAGGAATTGTTATTTTGTTTTTTATCATTGTAATTTTCCTGATTCTATTCATTTCGAAGAGAAATAATACTAAAAGTGTTAAAATATGAGTGTACACAAAAACGCCCCGGAGCCCAGCTACCTTGAATATAAAGGAAAGTACAAGGGGATATTCGCGTGGATTTTGTCGACTGATCACAAAAGAATCGGAATGCTGTACCTGTATTCCATCATGTCTTTTTTTATTATCGGTGCAATTCTCGGTCTTCTGATGAAATTCGAATTGATCGCACCCGGAAAAACCATAATGGAACCCCAGACCTATAATGCTTTTTTCACCCTTCATGGAATTCTGATGATCTTTGCCGTGGTGATCCCCGGACTTCCGGCTGTATTTGGCAATTTCCTTTTACCTCTTATGATTGGTGCAAAAGACGTGGCTTTCCCCCGGCTAAACCTGTTCTCGTGGTATATTTACGTCGTTGGTATTATTCTGGTAGTAATATCGCAGTTTGCCGGTGACGGCCCTCCCGATACAGGATGGACTTTCTACGCTCCATATAGCTTCCGTACCGCCGGGAATATGCTCCCGGCTGTCCTTGGTGCTTTTGTGCTTGGTTTTTCTTCTATTCTTACCGGTCTGAATTTTATTGTAACAATACACCGTATGCGCGCACCCGGGATGGATTGGTTCAAAATGCCTCTCTTCCCCTGGACACTTTACGGAACAGCATGGATTCAGTTACTCGCAACTCCTGTTGTAGGAATAACCCTGCTTATGGTGGTTGCAGAAAGAACCCTGAATATAGGCTTTTTCGACCCTGCTCTGGGCGGAGATCCGGTTTTGTATCAACATCTTTTCTGGATTTACAGTCATCCTGCTGTTTATATTATGATCCTGCCTGCAATGGGTGCTATTTCTGAAATTATTCCAACTTTTTCCCGGAAATCCATTTTCGGATATAAATTCATGGTCGCCTCAACTCTGGCAATTGCTTTTGTGGGATATTTTGTTTGGGGACACCATATGTTCACCTCGGGAATGAGTGGTACTGCACTGTATACATTTTCGATCCTCACTTTTCTGGTTGCAATTCCGAGTGCTATAAAAGTATTTAACTGGATCTCGACCATGCATAAGGGCTCTATTGATATGCAGACCCCGTTTTACTGGGCAATGGCTTTTATTTTTGTTTTTATGGTAGGTGGATTTACCGGACTTGTCCTTGGTTCTCTGGCAGCCAACGTACATCTGCATAATACGCATTTCGTAGTTGCCCATTTCCATTTCATTGTTTTCGGGGGAACAGGATTTGCCTTTTTCGCCGCTATGCATTACTGGTTTCCAAAAATTTACGGTAGAATGTACGATACCCGCTGGGCCAATACAGGACTTGTTTTGTTTTTCATAGGTTTTATAACCCTGTATATGCCAATGTTCTATCTGGGATATATGGGGATGCCGAGAAGATACTATGATTATGATGCAATATTTCACGGCGGAAATATAATTTCATCAATGGGAGCATGGGTTCTCATTGCCGGGGTTGCGATTATTATTATCAACCTGTTCAAGTCGGCAAAGCACGGCCCTGTTGCCGAAGCAGATCCCTGGAAAGGAAAAACCCTTGAATGGACTGTTCCATCACCTCCCCCGGTTGAAAATTTCGAGGAAACTCCAACTGTAACCAAAGGACCTTACGACTATACCCAAGATTAATTATGGAAACACACAGAGACGATATTGCCTCCAAAATCGGGATGTGGCTGTTCCTCCTGACAGAAATGTTATTGTTTGGCGGGCTGTTTATAGTTTATTCCATTTACCGTTACCGAAATCCGGAAGCATTTCACCTGGCAGCACACGAACTGAACGTTATAATCGGAACTGCAAATACGGCCATTCTCCTGGTGAGCAGTGCTACCGTAGCAATGTCAATAAGCGCAATACAACTGAAAAATAAAAAACTCTCGCTGATTCTGCTGGGTATTACAATTGCTCTCGGGCTGGTGTTCCTGGTGAACAAATATTTTGAATGGGGAGTAAAAATTGAGCATCATATCTATCCCGGATCCTTAATTATGGCTGAAAGAGGGCAGGGAGATGTGTTGTTTTTCGGCTTATATTATTTTATGACAGGATTGCATGCCTTACACATAATTATTGGTCTGGCATTCATCGGAGTAGTCTTTGCCCGTATCTGGAACGATAAACTTAGTCACGATAATTTTGCCTTACATGAAAATGCAGGTTTATACTGGCATCTTGTCGACCTTATATGGATATTCCTGTTCCCCTTGTTTTATTTAATTACATAAAATTTCAGGATAAATGGAAAACGAAAAACACCATATAGTACCCTATTCAACTTACCTGTTGATATTAGCCGTATTGCTTGTCCTTACAGTTGTTTCAGTAGCTGTAACGCATATTAATCTAGGAACCTTAACAGTGACCATTGCTTTGCTAATTGCGGCTGTAAAGTCGGGATTGGTCCTGGCGATTTTCATGCATCTGAAATTCGATAATAAAATGTATGCTTTTATGGCAATAGGCGTGGTATTGCTTATTGGAATAATGATTTTTATTACTTTTTTAGATTACTTATACAGATAACACAATATGTATCAGACAGCACCTGTAGACGCCTCGAACTTTGTATCAAGTTTTAATACAGCCTTTTTCTCCGTCATCTGGATTTCCATCTTTCTATTGATTGGAATTACAATTATGATGTTGTATTTCGTTTTTAAATACAACCGCCGGAAAAATAAGCAAGCTGCAAATATTGAAGGGAATACAAAACTGGAAATTATCTGGACCGTAATCCCAACCATTCTGGTTCTTGGAATGTTTTATTTTGGATGGGCCGGATGGCGCCCCATGAAAACCATGCCGGAAGATGGATTGAATGTTACCACTATTGCCCGTATGTGGAATTTTTCATTCCAGTATGAAAACGGAAAACAGAGTACTGAACTGATTGTTCCCGTTGGGATCCCTGTGAAATTAAAACTTATTTCCGTAGATGTTCTGCATAGCGTGTTTATTCCTGCTTTCAGAGTTAAGGAGGATATTATCCCGGGAAGAGAAAAGATGATGTGGTTCATACCCCAGCGTGCAGGAACATATGATCTGTATTGCGCCGAATATTGCGGCCTGCAACATTCCTATATGAGTGCCGATCTGAAAGCCATACCAAAAGAAGAATTTGATAAATGGTACACCGATACCACCGCAGTTGCTATCCCGGTTGATGCGTCAGTTCCCGGAGCTGCAGGAAAGGCAATAATGAAGGCTCAGGGTTGTATTGCCTGTCATTCTGAGGACGGTTCAAAAATAATCGGCCCTACCTATCTGGGTTTATGGGGAAAGCAGCATGTTGTAGTTCGCGATGGAAAGGATGTAACTGTAACGGTTGATTCTGCATATATAAGAAAAGCAATTTATGAGCCTAATGCTGAAATTGTTAAAGGTTATCAAAAGGGACTAATGCAAAGTTATGATAAGGTAATTTCTGATGATGATATTGCGAAAATAATCGAATATCTGAAAACCCTGGAGGAATAGGAGATATCGTGAGGATAAAGGATTTTCTGCAATTAAGCAAAATACGGATTATGCTTCCGGTGGCATTTACGGGCTTCACCGGATATTTTATTTATCAACCTCAGATAGGACATCCTATACTCCTTGTCAGTCTGGGAATTTTATTGCAAGCCATTGCCTCCTCGGTTCTAAATCAGCTTCAGGAGATTGACCTCGACAGGAGGATGAACCGCACCAGTAACCGACCTCTCCCAACGGGTAAGATAAGCATACCTGCCGCTGTAATTTTTTTCCTGCTGAATCTTACACTGGGTACTGCACTAATCTACTTTTTTGGAAATCTTATCGCAGCAATTGTTGGACTTGTGACCATATTATGGTACAATGTTATCTACACCTATTCAAAAAGAATCACAGCATTTGCTGTAGTTCCGGGTTCACTTACCGGAGCTCTGCCTCCGTTTATTGGCTGGACAGCTGCAGGAGGAGCGTTGCTCGATAAGCCAATTATTTTTGTTGGATTCCTGTTGTTCATCGGGCAGGTTCCTCACTTCTGGCTATTAATTCTCAAATACGGCGAAGAATATGGGAATGCAGGCATTCCAAGTCTCACAAGAGTTCTGAGCCGGCCCCAGATTAACCGACTAAGTTTCACATGGGTGGTAACTTCAGTTATTTCCGCCTTATTTCTTTCCTATTTTGAAGTGATTCATTCCAAAATTATCATTTCCCTTTTACTTGTATCTTCATTTTACATTGTCTGGTCATTTCGCGGGATGATAACCGGGCCTGAAAGCATTATACCTTTCAGGAGAAATTTTATTCTGCTTAATTCTTATTATCTCCTGATATTGATCTTTCTTATTGCTGACAGGATAATCGCACCGATCTGAAAAACTTATTAAACATTGAATTTCTCAAATCAGAAACTGAATTCTGTACGATTTCTAAATAACAACTTATAATTATCACTATCTTCGTATGGTTTTAAAAACCAAATAATTTCAAGCAAAAAAAGACCACAAGGATGGGTGAAAATTTCTATTCCGATATTCTTCTTCCGATAACACTTGCAATTATAACGCTCGGAATGGGTCTTGCTATTGAAGGAAAAGATTTCGCTGGCATCTTCCGTTATCCTAAAGCAATTATTACCGGCCTTCTTTCACAGATGCTTATACTTCCTCTTGTTGCTTTTTTAATCAGCTATTTTACTGATATCGATCCAATTTATAAAGTTGGTCTGATAATTATTGCTGCATGCCCAGGCGGAGCAACTTCAAATCTCGTAAATTTTATGCTCAACGGAAATGTTGCCCTCTCCCTTTCAATCACTCTTGTAAACTCACTTCTTACACTTATAACAATTCCTGTACTTGTAAGATTTGGATTAGAATATTACCTTGGTAAATCGGCATTAATTCATCTTCCGTACGGCGAAACAATTCTGAATATATTTCTGGTCGTAGCCATTCCTGCAGCCATCGGAGTTACTATTCGTCATTTTTTCAGGGGATTTGCCATGG
>CAYOLQ010000172.1:0-5959 GCA_964404825.1 uncultured Chitinophaga sp. | reverse complement strand
ACGACCACCTTCTTCTTTTTTCAGGATATAAACCTCAGCTTTGAATGTTGTGTGAGGAGTGATTGAACCTGCTTTTGCGAGAATCTGACCACGTTTGATCTCTTTTTTATCGACTCCGCGAAGAAGCAACCCTACGTTGTCACCAGCCTGACCATCATCGAGGATCTTACGGAACATTTCAACTCCGGTACAAATAGTCTTACGACCTTCAGCACCAAGTCCAATAACTTCAATTTCATCGCCTGTATGAATCTTGCCGGTTTCGATACGTCCTGTAGCAACAGTACCACGACCAGTGATTGAGAATACGTCTTCAACAGGCATAAGGAATGGTTTTTCAACTTCACGTGGAGGAATTGGAATGTATGAATCAACAGCATCCATCAGTTCCATAACTTTTTCTTCCCATTTAGGTTCGCCGTTGAGAGCACCTAATGCTGAACCCTGAATAACAGGAGCATTGTCACCATCGAATTCGTAGAAGTTAAGTAATTCACGTATCTCCATTTCAACGAGCTCAATAAGTTCAGGGTCGTCAACCATGTCTACCTTGTTGAGGAAAACCACAATTTTTGGCACGTTTACCTGACGAGCGAGCAGAATGTGTTCGCGGGTCTGAGGCATAGGACCATCGGTAGCAGCAACAACGATGATTGCACCGTCCATCTGTGCAGCACCTGTAACCATGTTTTTAACGTAGTCGGCATGACCCGGGCAGTCAACGTGAGCATAATGGCGATTAGCTGTTGAGTACTCAATGTGAGCTGTATTAATGGTAATACCTCTCTCTTTTTCTTCAGGTGCATTATCGATAGAGTCGAATGATCTGATTTCAGACAGACCTTTTTTTGCCAGTACCATTGTGATAGCAGCAGTTAAGGTGGTTTTTCCATGGTCAACGTGGCCAATTGTACCAACGTTAACGTGAGGTTTGGACCTATCAAATTTTTCTTTAGCCATAACTCAATTATTAGTTATTAAATTTTATTAGAACAGTTATTAATATTTCAAAATTAAACACAATTTAAAATCTTCTGAGCCGATGAGGGGAATTGAACCCCTGACCTCTTCCTTACCAAGGAAACGCTCTACCCCTGAGCTACATCGGCTGAACTGAGCGGGAAACGAGACTCGAACTCGCGACCCCGACCTTGGAAGGGTCGTGCTCTACCAACTGAGCTATTCCCGCATTGATTACAAACTTCTCTGTAATTCAATTGCTTGTCAGCCAACTCAAAAAGGTCTCCTGCTCCGACCTTTTCTAATGAGGCAGAACGGATTCCTAACCGGGCATAAGTCCTTCAAATCATCATCGTTTCCTTCAGAATCCGGACTTTTCCTTTTGTGGGGAGAGGAGGATTCGAACCTCCGAAGTCGTACGACAACAGATTTACAGTCTGTCCCAGTTGGCCGCTTTGGTATCTCCCCGGAATAATCAGCAAAACTCCGGTACATAATTACCGGACAATCGACTGAACTTTCAATAATTTCAAGAACTACTTTCGCTTATTCCGAAGCCTCCAACACAACCAACTGACTATAAAGTCTTTAGCCACTTTCGCCCGAAACAGAGCCGATGGGGGGAGTCGAACCCGCGACCTGCTGATTACAAATCAGCTGCTCTGACCAACTGAGCTACATCGGCTTTTAGAGAACGAAGGAGGGAAAACCCCTCCAAAAACGGTTTGCAAATGTATAAATATTTTCCTTATAACACAAAATAATTATTTCAATTTTTTTTAGTTTTTCTTAAAAGACTTCCGAACGTTGCAGAGACGAAGAAAATAGAATGACTTCATGAAAAAAGTGTCTGTCAGAAACTACCTTCGGGATATCCTTTTTTTAGATTCAAAAGAAAATTGTGCTGCATAAAAAACGAATTTGTTGTCATATATCGAAAAAACGAGCTGACTTAAATAGTCAGCCCGCAATAAATTTTAAATGGTTCAAAGTTTATCCCATGGTATAAAAATTTCCGTTTCTTACGATTTCCTGATTTTATCTTTATGTTTATTTAATTGTTTGCGAAGCGCCTCGACGCAATCGTCTGCTGCTTCCTCAAAAGTTTTACTCTGTTTTTTTGCAAAAACATCGTTTCCGGGAATAAACAATTTAATTTCCACAATTTTATTCTCCATATCCTGTACCTTTTCCAGCCGCAGGAAAACTTCAGATCCGATAATGCTATCGTAGAATTGCAGAAGTTTTTTAACTTTTTGTTCAATGAAGTTAAGAAGACTTGCGTCAGCATCAAAGTGAATTGAATGAATCTTGATATTCATAGCGACCTCCTTGTTTAAGTGGCTCTGGGATGAGCCTGTTTATATATATCTTTTAATTTTTCAAAGGAATTGTGAGTGTAAACCTGTGTAGCAGAAAGATTTGCATGTCCTAAAAGCTCCTTGATTGCATTCAGATCTGCTCCCCTGTTCAATAGATGTGTTGCAAAACTGTGTCGCAATACGTGTGGACTCTTCTTATCAAGAGTTGTGACAATACTCAGAAAATCATTAATAATGCGGTATACCATCTTCGGATACAATGTCTGTCCTTTTGAAGTTAACAGCATACTATTGTTTAAGTTCGATGAAAAAGCATTATTCCTGATATCCAGAAATTCTTTAATACTTTTCGCAAGTTCTGTATTGATAGGTATCAAACGCTCTTTATTACGCTTCCCGAAAACCAGAATAGTATTTTCGGAAAAATTAACAGAACTGGTTTTCAAACCGATAAGCTCACTTAACCTCATCCCGGTCTGGTAAAGCAATTCAATTATTAGCTGATTCCGTTTACCGGCATAATCTTCACCAAATTCATAATTTTCAAGGAACTGATTGAGCTTTTCCTCATCAATAAATGTTGGGATCCTTTTGCTCATTTTCGGCTTAAGTACCTTATTAAGAGGATTGACAGTAAGTATTCCCTGGCGTATCAGGTAACGCGAAAAAGTTTTAAGTGTTGACAATTTCCGGTTAACGGAACGTGAAGAAATGCCCTGCTCCAGCAGAGAGACAATCCAAAGACGGATTAAATTTGAGTCAAGTTCAAAACTTCCACTTCCGGTAAGGATACAAAAATCATGAAACTGCTTCAGGTCGTTGTCATACGAAACAACGGTGTGAGGAGAATAGCGCTTTTCGAAGCGCAGGTAAGATAAAAAGTCATCCTTATACAACATGGGCAGGAATATTATAAAGTCAGCCTGTTTCCTGCTTTTCCCTGTATAAGATTAGTCTTCCAGCTGCTGCAGACCCTGAACGTAAACTGCGCGTAATTTCTGCTGTCTGTCCTGAACTGAGGGTTTTACAAATGCCTGACGGCCCCTTAATTCCTTGATAACACCAGTCTTTTCAAATTTTCTTTTGAATTTCTTAAGCGCTCTTTCGATGTTTTCGCCTTCTTTAATTGGAATAACTATCATCTTCTTTAATAACTTTTTAGTGAGCCGCAAATTTATCAATTCAATTCATCATAATCAAAAAAATCTTTGGCTTTTTTTAAAAATCAATATTTATTCGTAAAAAGTTATTATACAAGGAATTACAATTCACTGACGATTCCTCTATTATCCCCCTAAGGTATAAAATATTATGTCAAATGTCTATTTTTCCGTCGAAAAACTGACTCTGCAGCAAATAAAATGTTTTTTTTCTTGTAGTTTTTCTGATAAAATAATTTCCTTCCTGAATATGAAAGATTTTTGTTCGGCAAAAATATTCTATTTCAAAGTCTGATAGAAAGGTCCAAATGTCCACCCAGTCCAATTTCAACAATTCTTTGAAGTGTAGATATACGTACCTCTTTTACATTGTTTTCTATTTTGGAAATATATCCTTTATTTGTTCCACATTTCTCAGCTAGTTCTTCTTGTGTCATTCCTTTTTCAAGTCGGGCTTGTTGAATCATAAACCCAAGTTTAAATGATTCATAACCTTTCTCTAACTTATCCCGCCTTGCTGATCCCTTTTTACCATATTGTTCCTCGACAAACTGATCAAGTGACTTTAAATTATTTTTCTTTTTCATATTCTAGTTTAATTTTTAACGCTCTTATTATCTCTGACTTTGGTGTTTTTTGAGTCTTTTTTTGAAACCCGTTTGCCAAAACCACCACGTTCCCTTTATCGAAGAAACAGAAAATTCGAAAAATGTCGTTTCCAAGTTGTACTCTTATTTCGTATAATCCGTCTGTTCCTTCAATATGCTTTAAATAATATTCAGGTACTATTCGCTGAGATTCAATAAGTCTGAATGTCCATATGATTTTGTCTTTTACTTTCTGTCTCTGTTTAATATAGAATTCAGAGAAATAATTTTTGTATAAAAACACAATTCTTACTTTCTCAGAGCTCATTGGGTGCAAAGTTAAGAAATGTTGTCCGAATGTACAACATTGATTTATGATTAATATCTTTTATTAAGGGAAATTTCATTCATTTCCCGGCACTGATATACGGTTTCAATTTTTCAAATTCTGCTTCGGGCACTACGTTATTCTCAAGTATTTCGTTAATATCTTTGATGCTATCTGCAAAATTCCGGTATTTTAATACAGCTTCGGCAGAACGTGCAGAAATATACGGATGCTTTTTCAATTCGGTCAAACTAACTGAATTAAGATCTATTTTACTGATTTTCAATGCATCAGCAGATATTTGCTTTACGATGTTGCAATACTTTAATGAATCCATCCCTCTTATTTCCATTAGCTGCTCTGTGCTCAAAAAACCGCCCAGCCTGTTGCGATACGAAATTATTTTACCGGCATAATAAGGTCCGATTCCATGTACATCAAGCAAATCAACGGAATCCGCTGAATTTATTTCAAGCAAAGGCTGAACAATCAAAGTTACATTGGCGTACTCCTTCCCTGCCGGCTCCTGAATTATCAGATACGGTTCCCATTCTGAAAAAATTGAATCAGACATTCCATAGAGTTTATTAAAATCCGATTTGCTTATAATCCTCCCTCCTGCTTTCCTGTAATTTATAAGATTTTTTCCGATGTAATGTGGAAAACGCATCTCATCAAGCTCTGCCAGCGTGATTTCATTAGGATCGAACAACCTGTATTCAGGCTGCACTAATTCATCCTCTTTGATACTATATTCCTGCACATTTTCATTTTCAATTTTTTCGAGTGATTGGATGAAAGAATCGATCGCAGCCTGATCCTCAGCTGAAAGCTTGAAATCGGAGATTAACGTATGTGGCAATAGCATTCTCAGAAACAATGTAAGGGTAATGAGAACAGAAAGTAATGCAATTATCCGCAGTTCGGAGCGGGTAAAGCTAAAAAACTCTTTTAAAAATCTTCGCATAATACTTAATGCGTTGAGATTTATAATATCAGCCTCAAAAAGGCAAAAAAAAAGCCTCCGGTATACCGAAGGCTTTCCTAAAAATCTGATGATTGTTACAGGCGATTGATATTATTAAGATCGTTGAAAGCAATTTTAAGTCTTTCAACCATTGCTACTTCACCTTCTCTAAGCCAAACGCGGGGATCGTATTTCTTTTTGTTTGGTTTGTCTTCACCTTCAGGATTTCCAATCTGGCCCTGAAGATAGCCGTGGTTCTTGGCCTCATAAGCACGGATACCATCCCAGAAAGCCCACTGAGTATCGGTATCAATATTCATTTTAATTACACCGTAACTAATGGCTTCACGAATCTCCTCAAAAGTTGAACCTGATCCCCCGTGGAAAACAAAGTCTACCGGTTTTTCAGCTGTATTGAATTTCTTCTGGATATAAACCTGTGAATTATGAAGGATCTTAGGAGTAAGCTTAACATTTCCCGGTTTATATACACCGTGCACATTACCAAAGGATGCAGCAATAGTAAAGTTTGGAGATATCTTTCCTAACTCTTCATATGCATAGGCAACATCTTCAGGTTGAGTATACAACATGGAATTATCGATACCTGAATTATCCACTCCGTCTTCTTCACC
>CAYOLQ010000171.1:0-5994 GCA_964404825.1 uncultured Chitinophaga sp. | reverse complement strand
TAGGCCCACCGTATATACTGCATCGTTTTGCAATTTTTACCCTATCACCAATTATTACATTATTAATAGAAGTAGTAGGGTCAATTTCAACATTGAGTCCGAGATTTATATTGGAAAAGTTCATAAGTTGGATTTTTCGTAAAACAAACGCATAACTTCAAAAAAATAGTCCATATCCTGCTCGCTGAGTGTTTGGTGAACTGGAATAAAAAATGATTCTTCGCCATAGAAAACACTGCATTGAACCCCATGAGCATAGAAATGGTTTTTTAATTGTGGTAAATCAAGATTCGCATGTTCTGTCCTAAACATAAAAACACCGGGAACTGACCCCGGCTCATTTGTAAACCTTTCTTTGAATCCAATTGACTCAAATATATCTTTTAGGTAATTGTAATTGTAAATTCTTTTATTAATGATTTCCTTTTCCGTTACTATATACTCTGATAAAACATTTTTAATATGTCTTAAATTAAATCGATCTAATTGATCATTTCTAAAGGATTTCAAAGGGATATTTGAAACCAGTAAGCCGCCAATCTGAATAGGGAACATTTTTGGGAAGCTATAAATCACAAAGTCACCTATTGATCCAATATCATTATTTTTGTCTTGGGAAAAGAATGAGTTTGCGGAATCTTCAATGATTGGCAAATTATATTTCCTGAGTTTTATAAGGTCAGGATATGGATATCCAAATTCATGATTAACAAATATTATTTTTGTTTCCGGGAGGATATCACGAGACCATTTGCAGTATTTCTCAATTTCTTTTGTTACACACCCGCTAATATAAAAGTTTCCCGTTGTTGTAAGAATGGACACAACATCATCCTTATTAAGTTTGTAATGTGATAGAGCGATGTTTATAGCCTGACGCCCATTTTCTGTATACAAAAATTCTCTGTGAGAGAACCTGTTTTTAAAATAGGTATCTATAAAATCACTATCAGGTAAAGTGTGATTTATCGATAAATCCCGGGTTTGAAATGGTCCTATTCTATAGCAGGGTAAACTATATGGATCGGGATTCAGCACGAACATAACAAAACTTCTGTTTTAAGGTAAATGATTAAAAAGTTAATTTTTATCAGGCTCCCAGACAAATTTGAAGCGCAACGATGATGTAGAATCATGACTTTCTTTAAACCGTAATAATCCTTCGTTTGGTGTTCCTGTTTCAGTTGATATTCCCAAATCGATAAACTTATAACCCAAATTTTTGTAATAAGACCAAAGATTAAAAGCTAAAAAGTCCATTGCTCTCAATGGCCGGCCCACTTCATTATCCCCCCAAAAAAGGGCATAACTTATTTCAGGATGACTGCGGTAGAAAATTGCAGAAGCTACGATTGTTTTCTCCGGATTAGTTACTTTAAAGAAATCAATAGGCCATAATTGCCCGGTTTCACGAACATCGTTAATTGTCATATAAATTGGCCGGCCAAATCTTGCCCTGTTCTGACAAATAAGATCATAGATTTCTTCCTGTTCCTCTGAACCGGTTACCAGTTCAAAAGCAAGCCCGTTTCTGATAGCTTGTCTGTAGTACTCACGGCTATTTCTTTGAGAAAAATCTCCGGTAAAATGCAAAAGGTTTACCCAATTTGTAATCTCCGGCAGTATTGAACGGTAACCATTTCGGAGTAATGTATTAACTGTTTTTGCGTTAAATGAGGCATGATAAATGTCCGGAGGCAAAGTAAGTTCAATACCTTGAAAACCTTGTGAAACAATGTAATCCTTTAAGAATATTGAAAACTTATCAATCTCACTAATATAGACAGTTTCATTTTTAAAATGAAATCCTCCGAATGGAGCAGAGAAGGGGGAGACTATGAATCCGTTTTTAACTCCTGCTACCAATCCAATAGCTGGCTTTTCATCCGGACCAATCAATCTGATTATCCTTTCTGCTTTTGACTTATTAAGTTCGATAAATGGGTCGGAAATAAATGGATGCGGGTTGAAAGGAAAAAACCCACAATATTGTTTTGCGTTAACTTCAATAAGCATTTCCGGGATTTTTCAATATTGTAAAATCAGAATAATTCCTAACATAATCATCTTCGGTATACTTTTCTGATGCTAATACCAGACAAATGGCCCCTGAAGAAAAGTTAACGATTTCTCTCCAAATACCTGGTATAACAAGTAATCCAAAATTTGGTCTGTTAAGTTGAATTATTTTTTTATTTCTGCCATCGTCAAGTATAACATCAAAAGAACCACTCGCAGCTACAATAAGCTGGTAGAGGGCTTTATGAGCATGCCCCCCCCTGTCAGAACCTCCAGGGACATCATAGAGATAATAAATTCGCTTAATATCAAATGGCTGGTGGAACCCGTTTTGTATGATCGTTATGTTTCCAGCAGGATTATGAATTTTTGTCAGTTCTACAACATTGCAGTTGTGAATATCAGAGACTAGCGTGTTCATCTTTTTTAAGTTTTTTAAACTCTTCAAAATCCCGGATATAATCTGCTGCGAAATATTCTGTTGATGCTACAATTAGTGCCAAAGAATTTGTATAGAAATTTTCAAGCATTCTCCAAACCATTTTTGGAACGAGCACCCCATAATAGGATCTGTTAAGTGAAAAAGAATATTCTTTTTTACCGTCATGAAGTTTGACATCAAAACTTCCGGACAGAGCTACAATAAGTTCTTCTGTTTCCCTGAATGCGTGACCGCCCCGGTGTTCTCCTCCGGGAACATCATATATCCAATAAACCCTTTTTATTTTAAAAGGCAAATGTGAATCTTCTTCAATGAATGACAGATTTCCTCTGAGATCCAGGAATTTAGGAAGACTAACCAGAATTGGAAGTGATTTATTCAAACTTTAAATTATTTGAGTATGTTAAGTTCTGTTGCCTATACCTCATGATAATTTTTAATGAAGAGATCTTAAAAAGAATAAGTGATTCCTAATACTATCAGCTTGTAGCCGTATCGTTATTACGCAATCTTTTCTTTAGCAGCTTTCTTCTTCAGTTTCTTTTTGTCACTGGTATAACCGTACTTATCTCCGTAGACGTACTGTGTATTTTCTGTTTGAAGATCATTAATTACCAGGCTCAATCCTTTAGTGCCACTTATATTTGCCAGAGTAGTTTCAAACATATCTCTCAATGTTTTACCTGGTCTTACAACAAGTATACATGCATCGGCCAAAGAAGCAAGATGGAATGTATCAGATATAAATCCAATTGGAGATGTGTCAATTATTATATAGTCAAACTTCTCTTTCAACAAATTTATAAGTTCATTGGTCTTTTCAAGGGCAATTAACTCAGATGGGTTTGGAGGAATGGGTCCTGCTGTAATTATGGAAAGGTTATCATATCCTGTTTTTTGTATAATATCCTCCAGTTTATCCTGACCAATTAACCAGGTAGAAACTCCTTTCTCATTTTGCAGATTAAAATCTTTATAAATCCCTGGTTTCCTCAGATCAAAACCTACCAGAACCGTTTTCTTTCCGAGCAGGCTATAAACCGATGCAAGATTAATTGATGTAAATGTTTTCCCATCCCCCGGCATTGAAGACGTAACAAGAATTACAGGAGGGTTAGCTTCCTTGGTGAAGAACTGCATTCTTGATCTCATTAATCTGTAAGCTTCTGCAAGAGATGAATTTGGATTATCAAATACGACGGTAGAAGTATTTTCTGTACTTCTTGGTATGTTTCCTACAATAGGCACATCGGTAATCCTCTTTACATCTTCCTCCTTTAGTTTTTTATTAAAAAGGAATATTAAAAACAGAATAACGAACGGTATACCAAATCCGCCAAACATGCCAACAAAATATATTTTGGCCGGATTTGGGGCAACGATTATGCTAAACATTTCATCAGCAGAGTCAATTACCTCGCTGTCAGCCATATTCGATGCTTTTTGCATTTGTTGTTCTGCTCTGGTTTCCAGAAGAAATGTATATAATTCGTCGTTAAGTCTGAATTTTCTCTCAATTCCAAGCAACTGCCTTTCGGTAATGGGTAAGGCTGACGCCTGTTTGTTAATATTGTTAATCTGAGCCTCATTCTCATGTCTTGCGAGACTATTGGCTCTTCTCAGTCCATTAAGGGTTTCAACAAGAGAAGCTTTTGTGCTTTTTACTTTCTGCGACAGAAGATTTTGTAAAGGATTCATTTCACCTGCTCCTCTGGTAGAAAGCTGCTCCTGCAGCTCTGCAAGTTCTGTAACAAGTCTGGTAAGACCTGGATCAGAGATACCCATGGTTATTGGAACAATTGGTATTGCGCCTGTTTGATCTTTAGCAAGATAATCTGCGAGGTAATCGAAATAATTGGATTCTAGATTCAAACGGGCCCTTTCATTTTCAAGAAGGGTTACTTGTCCAATAATTGCTTGTCCCTGTGCAGAAACATCCATAACTCTGTTTGTGGAACGGAACTGTTGCAACTTATTTTCTGTTAGCAGAAGGGAATCAGAAATGCCAACAAGCTGATCATCAATAAACTGAATTCTTCGTAGCGCTTCTGTATTTTTTTTATCAAGCGAGATTGATTGAAAAACTTCTAAAAGCTTGTTTAGGAAATCAACATCTTTAGCTCTGTTTGTTCCGGTTATGCTTATTTCAAGAATGGATCCATTCCTTGATAATAATTCAACCTCAAGTCGTCGGTTAAAATATCTGGTTAATTTTATTGGATCATGAATTGTGAAGTAAAGTTTTTAATCCCGGTAGGAGTTGAACCAGTCTTCATTCAGATTTAAGATGCGAAAATTGCCTCCCGGAATTTCAATGTTTTCGCCAAAAGTAGCCTTTTTATTAAGAAAAAAGTCGTCAGTTTCACATTCAATACTAAAGGTGTTATTACCCAAATTTAGAATGGAAAATTCAGTATCTCTTGGGAGCGGAATTTCACCATCAGAAACAACTTTTACAGGGATATCCGGATAGATAGGGATATCATTTTTTACGGTCTTGTGATAATATTCAATTTCAAAAGGTAATTCCCGGAGTGCTCGTCCGGTAAGGTCTCTGGACGTAAGCACCATCGTTTGATTATCAAGGTTTCTTTGGCTTCCTGGCAGCCCTAGTCCTTGTAATAATTCTTCATTATTAACCAGAGATCTGTCTTCGCCTTCATTAATTAAAATGGTTGCAGAGGTTCTATGAACCTGCATAGTATGCGTAATATAAAAGCGTGCTACTAAAAAGGCAATAATTATTGATATAACAAAATAGTACCAATTGTCTTTTAGTAAGTTAAGAATTAACAAGGGATCTAAACCCTGACTCTGTAAGACCGATTTACTAGTTTGTTCAGATGGTGTGTGTGTATGATTTTTTAACATTTTGGTCAATTATTTTATCAAAATGATTTTTTCAAAGTGGAATGTGAGATATTTATAGTAAATGAAGTTTTCGAGTTAAGATTAAGATATTAATTTCTAAAGAAGCCAATAATAACTAAGGCGGTAGTTATTGTACTTAAAAACAATGTGAAAACAGAAGCGTTATTTTGAAAAGACCTTCCCTTCATTGGTTGAGCATAAATTATATCATTTGGCATTACATAGTAATATTCGGATGAGAGAATGCTTCTGTCAGTTAGAGAAAATTCTTTAACAATTGGTCCATAAGCAGAAGGTCTGACTAATTGTATCTTTTGTCGATCGCTGAATTCTGTTAAATCACCAGCCATAGAAAGTGCTTCAAAAATATTAATACGATCTTTTGTTAAGGGATACCTTCCTGGTAATCTGACTTCTCCGATTATACTAATAAAATTATTTACTACCCTTACAGTAATTGCAGCATCTGACACATAATTCTTAAATGTTGAATCCAGGAGAATTTTTATTTCAGAGAGAGTCTTACCGGAAACGGAAATTTTACCAACGAATGGGATTTCAATATTGCCATTTCCATCTACAGGATACCCTAACAATCCTGCACTTTCCTCCGTAATTGCTCCCCCTTCTGTTGGCATGGCATTAAACAACGCCGACCACCG
>CAYOLQ010000170.1:0-6011 GCA_964404825.1 uncultured Chitinophaga sp. | reverse complement strand
CTCGGTTTATTGATACTCAATCGTGGCCACGAGTGTGTATGGATTATCTTTTTCTTAAATAGATCTGGATTTCATCAACTTTGCGAATAATCTCTTTCGTATCTGTGCGCAGGTCAGACCGGAAATTCTCAAAATCCTTGCGATTCCCGGCCTTGTGCCAGATCATATCCTGTTTCATATTGACAATGTCAACATTGATCTCCGCAATCCTGATTTCCATGTGGATCCATATTGAAACGATTCCGGCAGAAATGGTCGAGATACTCATAAAGTGCGCAAGGGGAAGCCCAAGAATGGTCAGTTTTGTTTTCATGTGTTTTTTGTTGATGGTTATGAAAAAACGATGAAGCAAATGTACCATTCCGGTATGGGTCATTTCAAGGGGTAATGAGGGGTACCCCCTGAAGTAATTCTATATTGGATCAAGTTCCATGCTGTATGTAATCCGGATGGATTGTATATCGGGTCAATATGCCTTTATTATCCACCTGTCATTTAAAGACCCATTTAAAGCCCTTTAAAAGCCCTTTGGCAGATATTAAAATGAGAAAAGATTTCGGTTTACGAATTGCAGTATCGCTGCATGAGCTTTTCACCCTGTTCAAGCTGATCTCTGAGTTGGTCAAGACAACATTGAATAGCGAATTCAGTAGGCACATCGAAAACGTTGCGGAGGCGTTTCAGTTTAAGATCGGTATTGCCTTTTGTCTTAAAATTCGTAACAATCATTTTACAGATCTCCCCTGGAGGGGTATTGCCAAACAGGCCCGACTCCTTTTGTATCCTGTAAAATGCAGCCATGGCATCGCGTGTCATTGCTACAGTAATTTTTGAAGGAGGAACCACGATTGCCTCGGCGGGCACTCCGGTTACCGGAATCCATTCAATCCACTTCTTTTGGTCCTCCAGTATCTGTTTCACATCCCAGAGTTGCATGCTCCAGGCTGTGCTGTATTTCCATACCTTCTCAATATTCGCCTTTCCGGGGCCTGCCACCTTGCCAATACATCGGATTCTTCTGATCAGGTGGTTCAGATAATAAGGACGTTCCACGCCCGGTATCACACCCAAATAGTCACGGGTTTCCTCTAATAACCGTGTGGTAATGTCGGCAACATAATGCGAAAATGAATTAACCGTGGAACATCCATTTACCTTAACAATTTCTATTTCACCGGTTTTCCGGCTACCACCATTGGCTGACGGGAAACGGATCTCAACAGCGATTCGCGAAGCATCGGATAATTCTTTTGTGAGTTTATTGATCATGTGTGGAAAGGAACCAGCGTTTGACATATGAGACCTGTATTGATGATGTGTTTCGATCTGCCGGGACCGGGAACCCGGCTTTTCCTGAAGCTGCCAAGCCTTAATCAGGGAAAATGAGAAAAGTAGCGAAGGTGTTGATAAATGGGGGTAGTTATTAACAATTTTGGGGTAGAACATATTGGGCATTTAAAGAATTCAGAAGCATTCGCTAATCTTAGAGAACCTGAATATTTGAGTGATTGTTTGTATTTTTGTCATTGATTATAAAACAAGATTTGCAATTCGGCTTTTAATTGAAAATGCTACAACTGAATAATATTAACTTGATTCCCAAATATTGAAATTGACATGTACAAAAGCCTGATTAAATCACTTCTTCCACTCCTTGTTATTGCTTTGCTTTTCCAAGCCTGGTCTTGTACAAAAACCAGGGTATCAGAACAAAATTCGGATGGCATTATTCAGTCAGTAGATTCTATTCGCCATTTTTATTCAGTTGTGAATGCTACAAAAATATCTGATCCCGAATATGCCCGGACGGTTGCTGAAAAGGCATTGAAAATGGTTACTGTAAATGATGATCAGGGGTTAAATGCAACTATTTATCTGGTTGCAGGTATAGCATTGCAGCTGAATGATCCGGATTCAGCATACAACTATTATCAGTTAGCATTTCAATCAGCTGTTAATAAGCAAATTGACTCGATCAAACCAAGAATCCTATACAACATTGCCATGTTGTATAAAATCGCCAACAACTATCAGGAGGCGATTAAAATGCTTGATTCTGCGCAACGGATGGCTGGCGATCTGAATGATCACATCACCCTGTCAAACTGTTACAACAGCTTCGGAAACATTGAAGCGGATCTGGAAAATGAAGAGCGGGCGATTCTGATGTTTACCAAGTCACTTCAAATTGCCGAAGAAAATAAGTTGCCAAATCAAACAGGAGTTGCCATCACAAGCTTAGCCCGTTTTGAAAAAAATGAATCTAAAGCGAATTTGATGATGCGACGCGCGTTAAAAATATTCAGGGAACAACCAGCTGCAATGGAGCAAACCGGTTACTTGCTGGCAAACATAGGCGATAACTGCCATGATCCGGATTCTGCCATTGCTTATTATAGCCAGGCAATAGAGATCGGGAGAAAAGGGCACCTTGTTTATCTTGAGCTTGGAGGGCTGAATGGTATGGCTTATAGCTATTCAGATAAGGGCAACTATGCAAAAGCCCTGAGCCTGCTCAGGGATGAAGCCATTCCACTTGCAAAGAAAGAAGAATTCAATGATTGGTTATCCACGATTTATGATTCGTATGCAGAAATTTCGAATCTGGCGGGCAACCCGGATACAGCCTATATCTTTCAGAAGAAAGCCCTGGAAACTGCAACACTTGCGGAACGTGGTCGTGCCTCAAATCAAGTAAGGCTTTTAAACGCTCTGCTACAGGCAAAATCACGGGAAATAAAAATTCTTGAGCAAAATAACAAGATAGAACTGCAAGGTAAAAATGTCAGATTACTCACCTATTTTGTCATTGGATTGACCATTCTCGCAACCTTCCTCATGCTGCTGTTTATTGTTTACAGGCAACGCAAAAACATCCGTATCCAGGGAATGGAGATCGATGCGGCAAAAATATTGTCAGATATTGAGGAACAGGAAAAGGAGCGACTGTCGATGCAATTGCATGATCTCATCCGCCCGGTTAAGAGCGCCATATCAAATCATATTGAAAACCTTGAATTTGTTGAACCACGTGCCAAAGAAGAACTTGTTGAAGTACTCGAAAAAATTTCGGGATCTCTTCGTCAGCTTTCTCACCGAATGAACCCGGTGATCAGAAATAACATGGGTTTTGCTGATTTATGTGAAGGGATCAGGCAGGATTTCTCACTTTCGGCCAAGCTTTCCATAAATATGGAAATCAGTCCTGGTGACCTAAGGCTCACTGCAAGCGCATCAAACCATATTTATTTTATCCTGTATGAGTTACTGACGAATGCAGAAAAACACCTGGGAACAGGTCATATCGACATTTCTGTCTCTTCTGAGTTTGACAACCTATATATTCTGTATAAGGATGACGGGAAAGGATTTGACTCAAACATGGATACGACCAATGGGCTGGGGATCACGCTGATCAAAAAGCGTGTTCTCCTTATTGGCGGACAAACTAATTTACAAACAGATAATAAGAGCGGGACCCGATGGACAATCACCATTCCGGGCAAAGGAAACATCCTGATGAACTGATTTTATGATAAAAATTTTTGTTATCGAAGACCATGAGGCGATCATCGTTCCCGGACTCAGGAACCTTTTTCGTCCATCGCGCGATCAGATCGAGGTTACGGGATCTTCCCCGGGTTTACATACAGCATTTTCAAACCCATCCCTGGGATTGGCAGATTTAATTCTCCTGGATTTGTGGATTCCGGGAGAAAATCCCCTGAATACCATGAATTTGCTCAGGGAACGATACCCCGATGTTCCCGTTCTGATCTATACTTCTGAGGAACTTCCGATATGGCAGGACAAAATGATGCAAGCCGGGGCAAAAGGTTTTTTGAGAAAAAACTGTCCCAGAGAAGCATTGAAATCAGCCATCATGCACATATCCAAAGGGGGCACATGGTTTGAAGGCATAAGGACTGAGGGCATCCTTACCGAAAAATCAGAAAATAATCAGGAAAGTATTTTTTCGAAACTCACCCCTGTTCAAAAGGAGATAATTGATTTGCTGATTGATGGATATCATCACCATGAGATCGCAAATAGGCTGAATACTACCCCCGCAAAGATTGATAAAACACTGACAGTGTTAAGAACAAAATTTCAATGCAGGACCACCATTGAATTGGTCATGTTGCTTTCCGGAAAAAAAGACTCCTGAATTTCCCTCAACAAACCGGCGCTGGAAATTAATTGCTTTGAGCAGGATTTAACCGGATATTTTTCAATAAGAAATTTGCGGTGTCCGGTTTGGTGTGTAAATCGCATTGCCCAAATCTAATTCGTATCCTGTAATTCAATTGTTTAACAAATTAATGGATGCAAATACCGGGTGAATTTCTTCCAAAAAAATATTTTTTTCCCTCTTGTTTGGCGAATTTCTTCGGTGGATATTAACAGACAGAAATCAATAGCGTTTTTTAGCCTTAACTTTGTGTTAGTTATTATCATAATCATGCGCATGCCCAATGAAAAGTTTTTGTCCCGTAAGGGATGAGATAGCTTTTAAAACAATCGACAGCTGCCCATATATTGTACCTAAGGCACAGGTATGTGTAATTTAATTCTATGAGTTATGAAGAGCATTTACCAAATCATCATTTTCCTTTCTCTTGCTTTATCAGTAAGTGCTCAATGTGCTTTTGAACATGAAGGGAACTACACCGCATACAAGCTTGGCTGGTCATCTTATGGAAGTAGTATCACAGCCAACGATTCAATTACTTTCACTCTCTATAATTTTTTCGGTACACCAGGTAATGTTTTCAATGATACGATAGTTGGGAAATTGAATTGCACAAATGATTCCGTTCATTTTATTCCAATATCGTTTAATTATGGGTGGTATGGGTTTGACTTCTCTGGAATTGGAGTTTTTAATCAAGATACATTAATTGCTGATTATACATACATAATTTATGATCAGTATGGGCCACACATTTCTTATCCACATATAGTATATAAACTTATTCCTGTAGGAGTTGAATCAGAATATTCCTCTGAAAGGTTCCAAATCTTTCCCAATCCTGCTATTAATATTGTGAATATTCACCTAAAATGTTCGGAAGAGACAAAAGAAATTCGTATTTACAATGTCCTTGGAAAAGTAGTACTTATGTTAAAAGGAACAGATTTAATTGACATAAGCTCTTTTGCTCATGGAAGTTATTCCATTACGATTTTAACCAGCAAGAATAATATATATATAACAAAATTTTTTAAACTTTATAACAACACCTAACACAGCAACTAAGCCCCATGCTGCATACTACCAGGATTGCCAAGGCAATCCCGAAACCACCGCAAAGGGCTTAACTGCAACGTTGGGGGCAAGTCTTGAAAAAAAACATCTACTAACCAGGAGGATATCATGAAAAACCTTTACATTTTATTAGTTGCGTTTTTTTCAATGAATGCAATATACTCGCAGGGATGGAAGTGGCTTAATCCCAAACCGGAAGGAAATAAATTAACCTCCACAATTTTTCTTGATGCCATTACGGGTTATTCAGTTGGAGATAATGGAATAATAATAAAAACAATAGACGGCGGAATTTCATGGAATAAACAGAATTCATGTACAGACGTTATGCTGACTTCTGTTTTTTTTGTTGATTCCTTTACAGGTTATTGCGTTGGGTACCTTTCTTCTGGTAACCAATCTGCATTATTAAAAACTGATGATGGTGGAAACACTTGGAATAAGCAGACATTGAGTGGAAATTTCCGATCAGTATTTTTCACAGATGCCAATACAGGTTATCTTGTAGGCGGACAAGGAACTATTTTAAAAACAACAGACGGTGGTGCGACATGGAATAACCAAACCTCAGGAACGACCTATGTTCTGGGGTCAGTTTTTTTTATTGATACAAATACAGGATGGGTGACAGGTGGAAATGGTTCGGCAAAGGGAATAATACTTAAAACTATAGACGGTGGATCACATTGGACAATTCAATCCCTGAATAGCTATAATACAATGAATTCTGTTTGTTTTCCCA
>CAYOLQ010000169.1:0-6120 GCA_964404825.1 uncultured Chitinophaga sp. | reverse complement strand
AATAAAAAAGGCTGATAGGATAATCCAATCTATTGCATTAAATCTCATTATTAAATTTCAAAACGGCTTTTAACCATTTCTCCTACTTTATTAAATGTTTCAGGGAATACTTTAATGTAACTCCCAGTGTTTTCAGTGGTATTATCCCTATTCAATAACCTGTCCGGTGAAACCAATTATCAATTTGGGGTTCTTAACCGTACACAGGTGATACCGCCGAATCATTTAAAATATGCCTGGTCAATCTATTCAACCAACATGTTCTTTTTATTAACGAGTTTTGATTATTCAATTTTAAGTTTTCCAGATAATCTGAAAAGCAGATAAACTCCAGTAAGTGATATCACGAACAAGATAAATCCATTAATGATCTCATTATAAACAAAAAAGCCTATTGAGAATAACATACTGTATACTGTAAAGCAGCCAACAAAAACAGATAGCAGCATGGCAGGCATCTCCCATGCTTTTCCAGGATGTTTTTCGATAATCTTTCCATTAGATTTTGAAATTTCGATCACTTTTTTCCATCCGGGCCCGCCAGGCTGTGTGAGAATATAAAACTTCTCAAGCACCTCATGTTTTTCTGGTTTGGTAAGGAATGTGGCTACTATCCAGACTATTGTTGTCCCTGTCACTGCAATCAGAAGTTTAACGGTAAATCCATCCAATACAGAAGTGGCAACTACTTTATCATCTATAAAAAATACCAGGATAACAGCGAGGGTAAATGAAAAAAACATCGCAGCGATTTCAGTCCAGGCATTGATCCTCCACCAGAACCATCGAAGCAGGTATATTAATCCGGAGCCTGCTCCTGAAAGTAATAAAATGTTGAATGCCTGTGTAGCATTATTCAGAAACAACAATGAGATCGCTCCCCCAATAATCATTAATAGAACTGTGTTGATCCTTCCAACTGTAACTAGCTCCTTATCTGAAGCAGAAGGTCGGATAAAAAGTCTGTAGAAATCGTTCACCAGATAGGATGAACCCCAGTTCAGATGCGTCCCAACCGTTGATGTATATGCGGCTAATATAGATGCAACCACTAATCCCAGCCATCCGGGATTTAATCTGGAAAGCATCACAGGATACGCAATGTCGTCTTTAAGATAAGTGCCAGGTATATTCGGAAATTCAGAGTGTATTGATTGAAGATCCGGGTATATTATCACAGATGCAAGGGCTACGATAATCCAGGGCCAGGGTCTGATTGCATAGTGCATAAAATTAAAGAACAATGTTGCTCCAACTGCATTCTTTTCATTTTTTGCTGATAACATGCGTTGTGCAATGTATCCTCCTCCACCCGGTTCTGCACCCGGGTACCAGACTGACCACCACTGCACCGCTATTGGAATTATAAGCAGTGGCACAAAAACGGAAGGATCGTGTAAGTCTGGTAAAAAATTTGTTTTATTTCATAAAGTCTCTATTATACCATTAAGACCTCCTATTGCCTGAATTTCTGGTTGTTTAATTGCGACTACCGCAGCAAGTACTGCACCAAACATGGCTATTGAATACTGGAACAAATCAGCCCAGAGTACACCATGAAGTCCTCCAACTCCTGCATAGAAAACAACACATGATGATGCGATTAGCACAATTTTCCATGGTTCCATGCCAAACATAATGCCACCTATTTTAATAACAGCCAGAGAAACAACTCCAATGATCAGAGTATTATATAAAAGACCGAGGTATAGGGCCCTGAATCCGCGGAGGAACGCTGCCGGTTTTCCTGAATAGCGCAGTTCATAGAATTCCAGGTCAGTTAATACATTGGATCGTCGCCAGAGTTTTGCGTAAACAAAAACAGTTACCATCCCGGTAATCAGGAACGCCCACCATGCCCAGTTTTTAGACACTCCTGATTCTCTTACCATTCCTGTAACAAGGTTTGGAGTATCGGCTGAAAAAGTGGTTGCTACCATAGAAATACCCAAAAGCCACCAGGGCATCTTTCTTCCTCCCAGAAAAAATTCAGTTATGTTCTTACCTGCTTTTTTTGAGACAATGATGCCAATAAGCATGATACTAATAAAAAAGGCTGATAGGATAATCCAATCTATTGCATTAAATCTCATTATTAAACGTTTTTCTTTAGCGGTTACTTCTTGAAACTTCAATTAATCTTTTAATATTTTTTGCAGGAGTTTCAGCCGGAATAGCACATCCAGCATTTATAATCAATCTTGGATTCCCTTTGTAACAGGATAATAATTCCACTACCTTTTCTTCAACCAGGTGTGGCTGTCCCATAGCAAGTACTCCGGAAGGATCAATATTGCCGCAAAAAACTGTTCTCTCACCAAACACTTGCTTTATTTTGCTTATATTGGTTTTATAATCAAGTTCGACTGCTTCCAGGCCCAGTTCCTGCATCTTATTCAAAATGGAATCTGTGTTGCCGCATATATGAAGCATGTAAGGGAGTTGCAGCTGGTGAGCTTTTTCAATAATAAGCTTTTCGTAAGGGAATGCAAATTGGGAGTACAATTCAGGAGAAATCATATCGGGACCCGCCACGCTGTCTCCGTTTGAAACCATGTCCACGCCTGTTTGAGCCATTAATTCAATAAACTGGCAAGTTACACCACAGCAGTAAATCAACGTCTGATGCACAAGCTCTTCATCTGCAACCATTAAATCCACCATCCAGTTATCTAATCCACGAACCAGACTGGCAAGAGAAAATGCTGCCTGATCGCAGTTTCCCCTTACAAATTTTTCCTTTCCGAAGTGATTCTTAACAATTCTACAGGTTTCCAACCAATGTTGGACCCGTTTGTCATTTTCAAGATTGACCTTTTTAAGGTGTTTAATATTATTCAGAGATTTTAATAATGATTTAAAATTCCTTGCCACGTCATACTCAGGATAATCGGTTGGTACACCAAGAGCAGAAGAGAGTGTTGCAGTGTCAATATCAATCAAAATACCGTCTGTATCGTATTTTTCGGCAAATTGTATATGTGCACCGGCCGCCTTATTCTTATCTTCACGGTAATCCTTCATGGAAATATTTGCTTCTCTCACTGCCAAGAGAAAACTATGAAGCATTACAGGTCTATGGTCAGGCATAATACCGTTTAAAACGGAAGTTATTCTTTGATATCCATTCATAATATTAATGGTAATGAGCTTTATAATGAATCTTTGAGTTCCCCATGATTTTATTAACGATCAAAAAGAGGTTTAAACAGTTCAATACAATTCGCGCGAATAATGCGTATAATACTGATATATGATTATTTTAATACAATTATTATCCGAAAATCTTTTCTAATCTCTTACAATCTCAAGGTGCATTTCGACAAAACTCAAAAACATTGCTCAGTCATACAAAAGATCTAAACCGTTTGATTACTATTTTTTACAATTTGAGCAAATCTTATAACATAATCAGGTAATACTCAAAAGCTTCTGGCATTGCAGAGGCTTTCAGAATAAAATGTGCAACTTCATTTTTATAAACCAAAATCCGCAAAATCATATAAAGATATTATACCTTATTTCAAAGCATCCCTGATCTTGCCTCTTTTCTGTTTTAATTCAAGCTGTGTTTTAGTTTTGTTAGGAAATTCTACTCTTATAAGGTAAGCTGAGTAATTTCTCCCATCAGAATTCCATCCTGAAATAATCCTGCCTTTATGGTTGCACCTTTTTCGATTAACAAAGGTTCAGAGTATAAAGCAGAAGCAGGAGAAGGTTCTTTGCCATCCAACGTAAAACGCATACCTTGCATTTCAAACTGATTCTTAAGTGTTACCTTAAATTTATCCTGTTCAGGTATTAATTCCTTGTCGTAAGTAACGAAATAGACATTTTTTGAATAATTCACACCAAGGTGTTTGTAACGCATCATTTGTCCGGGGATCCGGGTTTTAAAATCCTCCCAGTTCTTATCTTTTTCCCTGCTCCATGCAATTTCTGATAAAGCACTTAATCTGGGAAATAGCATATGTTCAATCATTTCCTCTGTTGTTACAAAGGCAGTCCACATACACCCATGAGGGCCTAAAACATATTTCTCTTGATCCTCTGCCAGTTCTTCCGGAATTGGATTATACCTGTACATTTTTTCAAGAGTGACAAGACCCTCGTTAAATCTACGAGGAGAATACTCCTTTTCTATTTGATAGATATTGAAATATAAATTAAGCATGGGTGACATTACTACATTATTACCATCCCTGGCAGCCTCAATGCCTCCCTTTTCTCCTCTCCAGGACATTACTGTGGCATTTGGAGCCAATCCGCCCTCCAGAATTTCGTCCCAGCCTATAATATACCTACCTTTGGAATTAACAAATTTCTCGATTCGTTGTATAAACCAGCTCTGAAGTTCATATTCATTCTTAAGTCCTAGTTCCCTGATTTTTGATTGTATCTCTTCAGACTCTCTCCATTGTTTCTTAACCGCTTCATCACCACCTATGTGAATATATTCACATGGGAATAATTCCATAACCTCCAGAAGTACATTTTCAAGAAACAGGAAGGTTTCATCCTTAACATTAAAAAGGTATTCAGATATTCCCCAGTTTGTTTTAACAGGTATGCTGTCGCCAGTAACTCCCAGCCATGGATAAGCTGCAATGGCAGACTGTGCATGACCTGGCATATCAATTTCTGGAACGACTGTGATATAGCGAGTTTTCGCGTATGCTACAATATCTTTAATTTCCTGTTGTGAATAATATCCACCATACCGGGTTCCATCATAAATACCTGAGCGACGAAAATGTAATTCTGTTGAATCTCTCCATGCTCCTATTTCAGTTAATCTTGGATATTTTTTTATCTCAATTCTCCATCCCTGATCGTCAGTTAAATGCCAGTGAAACTTATTGAGCTTATGCATGGCCATATAATCCAAATATCTTTTTATAAAATCCACGCTACTCATATGCCGGCTAACATCCAGATGAAGACCTCTCCATTGAAACCTGGGATAATCTTTAATCTCAACATAGGGAAGGCACCAACATATCCCATTGACCTTTTCATTGATCTCTATTTCCACAGGTAATAACTGCTTTAGGGTTTGCATTCCATAAAAAACCCCTGCGGGATGAAGAGCCTCAATAACTACACCATCATCAGAGACGCTTAACTTATATCCCTCTTTATTCAGACTCTGATCCCCGGAACCTGTAGTGAAAAGTATGGATCGATTCTTTTTTGCTTTTTTGGCTGGCACCTCCTGAATCTTAAGTGAATAACCGGAAGAGACGTTAAAGTTGTGAACAAACTCCCTTGCAATTCTTAAAAGCTCTTCATTATTTGCGTCAACATAGACAATAGTTCTGCGATTCAAAATAAACACACCCTCATATTGTTGGAACTCAACTGGTAAAGGAATAATAGTAACAGTCTTATTTTGAATCTTTTGACTGTTTACACTACTGCTCAACAGAATGAAGGTCATGATGAAGAAATAGGCAGATTTTAACGTTTTCATTGTGAATATATTAAAGGTATTTAATTCTGAGTCATCTAAATGAATTAACAACAAATACTCCCCTTGCTCTTAATGATAAACTATTCTGAAAGGCTCCATTGTAATAAAACCTTAGTTTGCAGCCGAATCAGAATTTTTTCAATACATGAACAAAGACTGGGTAATGCGATCCTATTATACTTAGACTTGGTTTTCATAAAATAATGAATATAGTTCAAAGCTTTATTTGTTTCACATGTTTACCATCCTCATCAACTAAATTAATTTAATTGAAGTGGAATTGAAATATAGGTTTGTGTCTGCACCAGGACTTATGAACTCTTTATCCAACTGTTGATTCTATTTAATCTTCATCTAAAATATTGTAGTTGCCCTCATACTTGCTTATTCAATGGATAAGGTATTTTCAGGAAAGTTCTTTCCTTTTAGAATAGAACTTTTTTGAATTTGCAATGTATTATATTGGACCCAGTCTTCTCCTCTGACTATTAAATGGTTCACCATTTTACGATACCACCACTCTCGTTTCCTTTTGTTTAAGGGATCGGAGGCTATGTTAATTAATTCATAAGGATCCTCATCCAGATTAAAAAGCTGTTCTTCCCCGGTTAATGTATAATAGATGTATTTGTATTTTCCATCGGTAA
>CAYOLQ010000168.1:0-6173 GCA_964404825.1 uncultured Chitinophaga sp. | reverse complement strand
TTTCTTAATTCTAAATTCTACCTTCTAAATTCTACCTTCTAAATTCTACCTTCTACCTTCATCCCAACGGCCCTTCCTACCGCATCTTTCCCATACCGGTTCCGCATCCTGTCAACCGCCAGGTAGAGATTAACCATTTCGGGTGTATCCTCAAACATGTTGAGTTGCTGTGATCCCTGTACCAGATGACTGAACTTAACTCCAACCAGTCGTATCAGCATGCGCCGCTGGTAAATCCTTTCGAAAAGTTCTTTGGCCATGGGGATAAGCACATGATCAAAAGAAGTGTAGGGTATCCGTTTCTGCAGGGTGTGAGTATCGAAATTCGAATACCTTATTTTTACCGTGATGCAGGATGTAAGCCTCTGCTTGCCCCGCAGTTCGTAGCAAAGTTTTTCAACCATCACCGCCAGTAGTTCCCGCATACGCGTTATGTCGGTGCTGTCCTGCTCAAACGTGCGCTCGGTGCTTATCGACTTCCGCTCCGAATACTGCACCACGGGAGTATGATCGACGCCATTGGCTTTTTTCCAGATATCGATGCCGTTTTTCCCAAGAAGCTTTTCCATCATCTCCTGCGGTATATCGCTCAGAGTGCCAATAGTAACTATTCCCATCGAGCGTAAAAGATGGTAAGTCTGCTGACCAACCATTGGGATTTTGCGGATAGAAAGAGGGGCGAGGAAAGGTTTTATCAGGTTGCTTCCCACTTCAATTTCCCCGTTAGGCTTGGCTTCCCCGGTGGCAATCTTCGAAACTGTTTTGTTCACCGAGAGTCCGCAGGAAATTGGAAGTCCGGTTTCACGAATAATCGTCTGCCTGAGTTCATGTGTCCACTTCTGTGAACCAAAGAAACGGTCCATTCCTGTAATATCGATATAATGCTCATCAATCGAAGCTTTTTCATACACCGGGGCACTCCCGGCAATGATTTCGGTAACCATTCCCGAGTATTTGCTGTAAAGTTCCATATCGCCACGGATCACCACTGCTTCGTTGCAGAGATTACGTGCCAGCTTCATAGGCATGGCCGAATGAACCCCAAACGAACGGGCTTCATAACTGCAGCTGGCAACCACACCCCTGTCGGAGCCACCCCCGATGATCACAGGAATACCCTTCAGCTTGCTGTTCCGAAGCCTCTCCACCGACACGAAAAACGTATCGAGATCCATATGTACGATATTGCGGTCCATTTTAGAATTTAGAAGGTAGAATTTAAGGTAGAAGGTAGATTTAGAATTTAGAATTGGTTTTGCAGATTCTAATTCTACCTTCTAAATTCTAAATTCTAAATTTTCTCACGAAAGATTTGGTTTTTAATTTTTCTTGTTTTAAATTTGATTAGATTTTAATCATATATTCGATTATAATTTAATCATTTTTAATATACCAACAAAAAAATGTCATGAAAAATGATTTGAAAGAAAGGACAAAAAAGTTTTCCCTCTTAGTAATCAACATGGTTGAACAGTTACCAAATACTATATCTGGTCGGGTAATTGCAAATCAATTAGTAAAAAGTGGTACATCGGTGGGGGCAAACTATCGGGCTGTTTGCCGAGCAAGAAGTGATAAAGAATTTATCTCAAAAATGAATATTGTACTTGAAGAAGCAGATGAAGTTTATTATTGGGTTGAATTAATTCAGGAGAAATCATGGATTAATAGCGAAATACTACTTCCTGTATTAAATGAAGCAAATGAACTTACTGCAATTTTTGTAAGCAGCTTGAAAACAATAAATTCCTACCGAAACCCAAGAATTTAATTCTAAATTCTACCTTCTAAATTTAATTCTAAATTCTACCTTCTAAATTCTAAATTTACTATGCACTTCAGCACCAACCTCAAACTCCTCCGCAAACGCAGGGGCAAAACCCAGGACGATCTTGCAAATGCCCTTGGCATGAAACGACCCACACTTGGCGGTTATGAAAGCAATGTAGCTCAGCCTGGCATTGAAGAACTCATGAAATTCTCTGCCTATTTCCGCATAGCAATCGACACGCTTATTAAAGTAGACCTTTCCAGACTTACCGGGAATCAGCTATACCAACTGGAAAATGGTCAGGATGTATATATAAGCGGTAAAACCATACGGATTCTCGCTACTACTGTTACTCCCGGCAATGAAGAAAATATTGAACTGGTTCCGGAAAAAGCAAAAGCCGGTTATACCAATGGATTCGCCGATCCGGAATATATTTCCGAACTTCCCGTTTTTCGCCTGCCTTTCCTCTCCGATAGTAAAAAGTACCGGACATTCCAGCTCAACGGCGACTCAATGTTACCAATACCTGATAAATCATGGGTTACGGGGGAGTTTGTACAGGACTGGAATAACATTCTTAGCGGTGATGCATACGTAATTCTGACAATGAATGAAGGAATTGTTTTTAAAATCGCGGATAATCATATTCAGGATGACGGGTTTCTTACTTTATATTCCCTGAATACCATTTACCAGCCCTTTAAGGTGCATGTGCATGATATCCGTGAAGTGTGGAAGTTTATCCATTATATCAGCGCCGAAATTCCTGAACCTGTTCTTCCCAAAGAAGATCTGATCCGAACTGTGGCAAGCCTGAAACATGATATGGAAACTCTTAAAAACAGAGTGGGGATGAACGGGGTATGAGCTATGATTGCAGGCGGAAACGACTTTACTCAATTAAGAAAGTAGTCGTTCTTCAGCAAATTTTCCTGCTCCCTAAGTTTATAAAGATACTTAAGCTGACCAATCAGAAACTGCTCTTGTTTGGCCTGCAACTGCAGACTTATAAATCGGTGCTTTTCATCTGAAGAAAGGTTTAGTGCGCGGGCTACATCGTTGACCCTGATTTCATTTCCTTTGACATCTTTAAGGAAATCAGGATCCATTCTGTCTGTATAATGTATCAGCAAACCTAATAATTCGGGATTCTTTAACTCCTGGTCAGGTTCAAACAACTTTATTTTTCCTCCTCCATAAAGTTTTTCAGGCATGGGATCCTGAAAACTAAGAACTTCAAAAATTGCCAGCCCTTCTGCCACAATCACCATTTCACCTTTGGAATTTGTAGCAACTACCTGTTTCACTTTGCATTCTGCACCAAAATTTTGCATTTTTAAATCCTTTACATATGGAATCCCAAAACTGACGCCTTTTTCCTGACACTCATTTATCAGCTGCTTGTATCTTGGTTCAAATATCCGTAAAGGAAGATCCTCACCAGGCAAGAGACTGATATTTAAAGGAAAATAAGGCAGGATTTTTTCGCTCGAACTCATTAATTTGTAAATTGCTGTTCTTAAACTTAAATTAGAAACAATTGAATCTGTTAAATGTTTATTTCGATTATTATCATTTTTCTTAATTATAAAAACATTTAAAGAATGTGCTATTTCGTTGAACATAATATACAGCGTAAGGAACTCGAAAAACGGTTTAAGGTAAAATTTCCCGAAGATCCCAGATATACCCCAGCTTTTTTTCACTCCGCTTTCAATAAACCCCTTATGCCTGTAATTACAGGAGACAGAAGGGAAGAGGTGCAGTTGTTTCATTGGGGACTCATTCCATTCTGGACCAGGAATGAGGCAGAGGCTGAGAAAAGCAGGTATGTAACAGCCAATGCCCGATCCGAAACTGCATGGGTGAAACCAAGTTTCAGAAAGGCAATCCAATCAGGGCGTTGCCTGGTTACCGCTCATGGTTTTTATGAGTATCAAACGACCCCGGAAATGAAAATCCCTTACTATATAAAACGAAAAGACAATGAAATTTTTTCTTTTGCAGGCATACACGATACCTGGGTAAACCCTGAAACCGGAGAAATTATAAGATCTTTCTCTATCCTTACTACTGCTGCAAATCCACTGATGGAAAAAATTCATAATCTGAAAAAACGAATGCCGATAATACTTCCGGAAAGCAAAGAAGAAAGCTGGATTGACCCTTCCAGCTCTAAGGAAACCCTGAATGAATTGCTTATACCTTTCCCTGAAGAACTTTTGGAAGCACATACAGTATCCCGCAAGATAGCTTTAAAAAATCCTGATATTTATGACCCTTCCCTGATAAATAAGGTTGATTATAATGAGAGTCCTGGCTTATTCTGACTTTCTTCTTTTGACAGATTCGCATTTTCATTCATAACTCTACCACAAGACATTTACTGCACTTCAAAAGCCTGAATTGTGGTTGGCTGGAAAAAACATCTTAAATAAAGAATTTTTAAAAGTTATTAAGGATACGCACCGGAAAAACAAAGATTTTGTATTTTAACTCCAGTTTATTAGTTCTCTGGTTAAAGTATGCATAAGCTTAATTTTTTGAGTTAAAATGGACCTAATATTTCTTTGCAAAGGAAATTAAACGGAAATGAAATAATCTAAAAATAAATTAAGAAGTTAAATCTAACATGAAGAAAATCAGTATTTTATTGTTGGCATCATTTTTTGTCATAGCTTGCAATAAGACAGAAACAACCAAAAGCAGGTTATTAAAAGTAAGTGAAAACGGGAGGTTTCTTGAATACACAAATGGGGAACCATTTCTTTATTTGGGTTGCACAGCCTGGGAATTATTTCACAAACTGAACAGGGAAGAGGCTACCGAATATCTGACTAACCGCTCAGAAAAGGGATTTTCAGTTATCCAGGCAGTTGTTTTAGCAGAAATGGGTGGATTAAAAGTCCCCAATGCATATGGCGAAATCCCTCTGATTGATCAGGATCCGACCAAACCAAATGAAAAGTATTTTGAACACGTCGATTTTATTGTTTCTAAAGCGGAAGAACTTGGTCTCTTTATAGGAATGTTGCCCACCTGGGGAGATAAGGTTACAGATGAACATGGTGGAGAAGGTGTCATTTTTAATCCTGAAAATGCAAGGATCTATGGAGAATTTCTTGGCAAACGTTACAAAGATAAACCTGTTATCTGGATTCTTGGCGGTGACCGGAATGTTAGCAATGATTCAGTTTTTCAGATATGGAAAACGATGGCTGAAGGTCTTCGGGCAGGAGACTCCGGAAAACATCTGATTACCATGCATCCAAGGGGGAATAAATCATCCAGTGAGTGGTTTCATGGTGAGGAGTGGTTAGATTTTAATCTTTACCAGAGTGGCCATGGAGCCAGATTTAATAATGTTTATGAATATGCGCAACATGACTATTCACTGCAACCTGCAAAACCATGTGTTGACGGTGAACCTGCCTATGAAGATATCCCGGTAAAATTCTGGGAATATTGCAACTGGTCAGATTCATTAAGGGTTACCAGGGAGGTTCTGGATTCGAATCTGCTGATAAGCGACAAATCATACTTTGATAAAGGCTTTTTTACAGATTATGATATCCGGATTCATGCATATTGGAATCTGTTATCCGGGGCGTGTGGTTATACTTATGGAAATAATGCAATCTGGCAAATGTTCAAAAAAGGGGGTAGCATTGCCATCCCTTGTCTGTATGACTGGCGTGAGTCAATGGATCGGCCGGGAGCAATGAATATTAGATATCTCAGGTCATTGTTTGAATCCCGCTCATTTACCAAAATTATCCCTGATCAAACTTTGATTCAGGGGGAAAATCCAAAAGACAGTTCCTATATCGTTGCTGCAATTGCCAATGATCGCAGCTTTCTAATTGTTTATCTGGCTATTGGTCAAACTGTAAGCATCGACATGAGCCATATTACTGCTTCAGAAGTACAAGCTTGGTGGTTTAATCCGCGTGATGGGAATACAACACTTATTGGTAGTTTTGAAAATAAGGAGATAAAAGAATTTTTTCCTCCTTCGGGAGGATTCAAAAATGACTGGGTTCTGGTATTAGAGGATGCCGATAGTTTTAGGGATGCTCCCGGTTTGACTGTTTTATAATAAATATGGTATCCATGATTAAAAAAATAGCATTCGTACACCTCCTTGTATGCTCGGTTATTATAGTAAACGGCCAGTATCTTAAAATATCTGAAAATAGCCGCTATCTCGTTACAGATGATGGAAAACCATTCTTCTGGCTCGCTGATACAGGTTGGGAGCTCTTTCATCGTTTAAATGCAGGTGAAGCAGATATTTACCTGAAGACACGTGCATCTCAGGGATTCACGGTGATCCAGGCGGTTATTCTTGGTGAGTGCGATGGAGTTACTGACCCCACACCTGACGGATTTCTTCCAC
>CAYOLQ010000167.1:5794-6224 GCA_964404825.1 uncultured Chitinophaga sp. | reverse complement strand
GCATAAAATAGATTTCCCGATTATTGATTAGATAAGTTACTTCAGGATTGGCCCCGTAATTTTCAAGCATATAATACATAAAATAGATTACAGTCATCATTCCTTGCGGTTCCCTGGCATGTGTCAATGAATTATAAAAGACCTCAGGTTCATTCTCTTTATTATCGGGATTATCAGAGATTTTCACCGCCCAGATGGTTCTGCCTTCAAAAGAAGCACCGATAGAATCTTTTGCGCTTATCAGGCCGGGATACCGCGAGCGCATGGAATCCAGCTGCGCAACCACCTCGCTGAAGGTGTAAAACCCGCCCATACTACCGTATCCAAAACCCAGGGGAGTTCCTGCTTTTTTGGTTTTTAACCTCTCCCTGGATTCCTTTGTCCTTTCCAGGTAGTATTTGGTGAGGTCGTCAATGATGATTTCATAAGT
>CAYOLQ010000167.1:3335-5784 GCA_964404825.1 uncultured Chitinophaga sp. | reverse complement strand
TTATCTGGAAGCTGTCGAGCTGGACATCAAAATAAGTATCTTCAAGCTTAATATTCTCGAAGCTAAGACCCCGCTGTCGAATCTCCGTTATATCTGATGGATCATTTATGAATATCCGTACTTCACTGACTTTGTAGTATTCTGCTTTCTTCGGGGTATCGGTTTGGCCCGAAAGACTGGGATTCAATGTCAGAAGGACGAAAACAGGAACTGCTCGTATTATTAATCCCTTTAGCATGAAAGCCATGCTGATAAATGGATGAACCGAAATTCTGTTTTGCTTTTTCATAATCAGTATTTTTAGAATATTTATTTTATGAAAATATCATCTGTAAACACCGCTATCCTAAGGCTGAAAGCCTGTAACATAGCGATCTATTTCGTTTGTTTTTAAATTTAACACCAACCTAATGCCTCTGTATCTACTTCAGAACAATCATTTTCTTTGTCATTACAAACTCCCCGGCTTTAATCTGGTAGTAATAAACTCCGGCAGGAAGATTTCCTGCATTGAAATTCACCTCATGATTTCCGGCTTCTTTTATGGCATTCATAACTATTGCCACTTCTTTACCGATTGCGTTTAGTACAGTAATTTTTACATTACTCCTTTCTTTTATACCATATGCGATTGTGGTTGATGAATTAAACGGATTGGGGTAATTCTGGCCCAGGCTGAATGCCAATGGAAGTGATTCTTTACTTTCAACACCAACCGGATAAACGAAAACTGTTGTATCGATTACCCAGAAAGGCCATCCTTCGCTGGTTAATGTAAATGTCAGATTAAAATATCCCGGAAAGTTTGATGCATTATAAGTTACTCTAAAAGCTTCTTTTATTACCGCAGCCTGTCCGGGCAGTGCATCATACAATGAAATACTTTCCGGAATATCAGACACAAACCAGGAATCATTACTGGAAAGAGATACTGCCAGCTTATCAATTCTCTGGACAGTTCCTTCATTTTTAATGAAGGGTTTAAAGGAATACTTTGTTGAAGAGATAGTCTTGACAACTAAACTATCCAATGAAACGGGAATAGTGGCAATCCGGGCTGCATGTTTGGTAATGAAAGATGTCCCATTTGTATTATCAGTTACATTTAACGAAAGCAAGTAAATATTATCAGAAGGATTTGTCTTCCATTTTGTTTGCCAGGTGTTGCCTTCAGTAAGATTTACCGGGGTCATTTCTGTAGAATCGACAAATGTCCCATCCAGACTCTCTATAATTATCCGGGAAGAAATATCATGGTTGTTTGGATTCTCAATAGCCGCATGTATTGTTACCGTGTCACTTTCAGTTGAATATGACCATTTATCTGTAGTTATTGTATGTCCATAAGTTAAGTTGTTAATCCATTCCAAAGATTTTTCAACAATGGGATCTTTGCCTGCTGCAACATCATCTTTGTTGAACCAGACGGGGTAATCAATGGGGAACTCTTTTCCATTCAGATAGTTTCCCGGTTCATAACTATGGTACATATCATAAATTGAATAACGGAGGAGCCAGTTGGGGAAATTATTAATTGTCTGACTTTCTCCTAGTGTTCCTGCCGAACTAGCTCCAAAAAACCTGACCATTGGATGATACCTAAAAAGCTGGGCTGTCATGTCCCCCATACTTACACAACTCGGCCCTAATAGAACCGCAATGGGCCTGTCATAATAATCCTTTAAATTATCGTTTATCTGCCATTCATTAGACCTTCCGATAGAGCAGAGTTCAAAAGTATTTGTATTACACCGACCTGCATATTCAAGTGTTTTATGGGATTCATTAAATAATAAATTAAAGGTATTGTTAAAATTATCCCAGCCTCCATAATTCAGCCTCATGTCAATGATCAATCCATCAGTATTCTTAAGTTCCATCATGGCTTTTTTAAACTGTGCGTCTGCCCTGCCGGCCGGCCATTCAATTGTTAAATATATGTACCCTGTGTTAGAGTTTTCTAAAATGCCATAAGTCAGAACTGTATCTGATTCAGCGGGCCATGGACGGACATTTGGAAATGGTATATTTTTAACAAACAATTGTTCATTATTTACCATTGGCGGAGAATTGAAAACGGCCATAGGAAGCACTGAAAGGTGCACTGTATCACTGCTTGAAAATTTAAGTATGTCTATGGTATTGAACAGATGCCAGTTTAAGCCGGCTCCCAGTAAGTTATTATATGTATCGGATGTTTTACAGCCGCCAGTGAAGGCAAGCATAGGAATACCGGCATCCAGTAATTCCCAAACCAAAGTCTTCCAGGGAATCCCTTCATATCCTAAAATAATATCACCAGGCTGCAGATTGAGAGGGTGGTTAGGTGCAACACGAAGCACTAATGTTGTGCTATCCGGCAAAATCGTTGTTACAGCTCCAAAATGTTCAAAGGGATGATAAAATCCTACTACAAGTAATGGGATACCTGGATAAAGCGGGGCTGTTA
>CAYOLQ010000167.1:0-3325 GCA_964404825.1 uncultured Chitinophaga sp. | reverse complement strand
GGTTGTTACAACTTCGGAATCGTATGCGATAACATGTTGGCTTTTCATTTCATATGCAAAATGGCTCATAATAGAAGAAAATGCACCTTTGCTTGTTGATTCATTTATCTGGCTGAGATAATGATTGAAGAGCGAATCCCAGTTTAAAGAAAGAGAATACAAACCTTCTCCTTTTTCCCGGATAGCTTTGGCATAAGTATTAAAAATCAACAATTTCCTTGCCAAAGAATCCCCCGGCCCCCATGTAGTATCAATAATATGTTGCCATTCGGATTTGGACTGGTAAAAGGATTTTGTAGCGCCTTTTTTATCATTGCTGAAATTGGGGTCGTGGTTTTTAGGGGTGATAAAAAGGGGTTGATCGGGATTATATTTCCTGTTGTTTGTATCCTGGGGAAAAGCGGGAAAATTATAAACAAACAGAAAAAGCAGAGCAATGATTAATAACTTTTTCATAGAGGGCCTCCTTTGGAATGATTACGCAAATTATTATTTTCAACTATTTTAAGATTTAAGAGCATTGATGTCCGGTTAAAAATCATTTATAATCCGCAAATCCTTATTATATAACGTCCCTACGGGACTTTGTGTAAATTGGGCTTACTTTGCTTTTCTACCGATATTTAATCCCACGATTGCATTGGGACAAGCTCTAACGGGATTATCCCGTAGGGATAATATATTGGTAGTGAAATAGTTAAAATTAGCTGAAAGTCCCGTATGGGACGATATATAATTTTACCGGACAACAATGATTTAAGAACATGGATTAACGATTTTTGATTTTTCAAGATAGTTTTTGGTTCATTGATATTGTGCGATCTATTTCAACAAAACCATTTTCTTCGTCTGGCTGTATTTCCCGGCACTAATCTTATAAAAATAAACTCCCCCCGGAAGATTTTCCGCATCGAATTCAACCTCATAATACCCTGCCTCTTTTTGGGAATTCAGTAGAACAGCAACTTGTTTTCCGATAGCATTATGCACAGTGATCTTCACATCACTCCTATCCTGAATTCCAAAGCCGATGGTTGTTACTGAAGTAAAGGGATTCGGGAAATTTTGATCCAGTCGGTTTGTCAGGGGAAGAGATTCCTTAGGATCTGTGGCAACCGGATAAACAGAAAGAGTTGTATCGATTACCCAGAAAGGCCATCCTTCGCTGGTTAATGTAAATGTCAGATTAAAATATCCCGGAAAGTTTGATGCATTAAAGGACACTCTGAACGGATCCTTTGTTGTACCTGTTTTCCCGGGATACATGTTAATCGATTGAAGGATATTTGGTTCAATGAGAGTAACCCAGGGATCGCTGCTGGTAAGTGCTATCGTTGTTTTAGAAATAGTCTGGCTTATTCCTTCATTTTCAATAAAGGGTCTAATGGAATATTTTGTCGCTGAAATTGATTTAAATGCTACGCTTTCTAATGAAACAGGGATAGAGGTAATGCGGGTTGCATGTTTGTTGGTAAAAGATGTTCCTTCATCAACATCTGAAACTTTTAACGATATCCAATAAGTATTCTCAGGTGGACCGGGTATTTCCCATTTGCCCTGCCATTCATTTCCACCGGCACTATTTACGGGTGCCATTTCTGAAGAATCAACAACAGAGCCATCCAGACTTTCAAAAATCAGTAAAGCTGAAATTTCATGTGAATCCGGGTTCTCAATTACTGCATGTATAGAAGCTGTATCATTCCCACCGGAATATACCGTCTTATCCGAAATAATATCATGACCATAAGTCAAATTATTAATCCACCCGCGGGCCTTTTCAACTATCGGGTCGATTCCCTTTGCGACATCATCTTTGTTGAACCATACAGGGAAGTCAATTGGGAATTCCTTGCCATTGAGATAATTCGCAGGTTCTTTAGTATGGTACATATCCCATCCGCCAACTGATAAGCTCCAGCCCTCAATATCCAGAGCACTAACACCGCTAAATGATGCAGGCGGACTCGCTCCAAAAAACCTGGCCATGGGGTGGTATCTTAAACGATGAGCTGTTATATCTCCCATACTTACACAACCCGGACCAATCAATACTGCAATGGGTCGGTCATAATATTCTGGTCCAGACCCTTCTATCTGATAGTAAATATTACTGCCATTGCTTTGACAAAGTTCAAAGGAACCTGAATTGCACCGGGCTAAATCAGCCATTGTAGATTGAAACTCGTTAAACAGAATATTAAATGCTTTGTCAAATAATGCCCAGCCGCCATAATTCTTTCTGATATCAATTATTAATGCATCTGTATTCTTCAGGGCATTTACAGCATTATAAAACTGCAAATCAGCGGTTGATTCCGGATCCTCCTTAACTAAATAGATATATCCAATGTTCGTATCTTTTATAATTCCATAGGATACAACTGTATCGCTGGACGAAGAAGGAGGGTATGGAAAGCTACCTGGATATGGCAGGGTTTTTGGAAATGGTACATTTTCGATTTCCAATTGTTCATTATTCACCATTGGTGGAATTATAAAATTAAATAAGGGTTGTACCGAAAGGTGGATTGTATCACCTGTTGAGTACTTAAGTATATCAATGGTATTAAACAAATGCCAGTTCATGCCCGCTCCGGAATAATAGGAATAAGTATTGGCTGACTTGCATGCGGAACTACCTCCCTTCCATGGTAATCCGGCCTCTGTTAATTCCCTGACTAAATTTTTCCATGGAACGTTTTCAAAACCAAGAATGATATCTCCAGGTTCAAGATTCAAAGGATGATTCGGGGCAACACGAAGGATCAGTGTAGTAGTATCAGATAATACCGTGGTTACAGCTCCAAAGTGCTCAACGGTGTTATAAGTATCAGCAATAAGTATCGGGACTCCCGGATTAAGCGCAGTTTTAAAAACTTCATTGTCGCTGGCCCAGGTATGTGATCCATACTTCAACGAATAGGCAAAACGACCCATAATAGACGCAAATGCACCTTTGCTTGTTGAATCAGTAATTTGACTAAGGTAATGATTATAAAGAGAATCCCAGTCTATTTGCAGGTATGCAAAACCTACAAATTTTTCCCGAACTGCCTTGGCATAAGTATTGAAAATCAATAACTTTCGAGACAGCGAATCCCCCGGCCCCCAGGTAGTATCAATAATATGCTGCCATTCGGATTTGGATTCGTAAAATGATTTTGTGTAGCCTTTTTTATTAACACTGAAGTTCGGATTGTGGTTTGTGTGAGCAATAAAATGAGGAGTGTCGGGAATGAATTTTCTGCTGTTGATCTCTTGAGAATAGATTAGTGAATAAGAATAACAGAAAACCATAGCTAAGCAAATTGAAAGAATTTTT
>CAYOLQ010000166.1:0-6236 GCA_964404825.1 uncultured Chitinophaga sp. | reverse complement strand
GCACTGGTTCCTTCCCCTGGACAAATATGAACCTTTTTTGAAGAAGTGGATTCTGGAGGATAATAAACATTGGAAACCAAATGTTTACGGACAGTGTAAATCGTGGATCGACAGTGGTCTGCAGCCCCGGGCTGTCAGCAGGGATCTCGATTGGGGAATCCCAGTTCCTGTTCCGGGTGCTGAAGGCAAAGTATTATATGTCTGGTTCGATGCACCCATCGGTTATATTTCCGCAACCCGCGAATTGACTCCCAAGTGGAAAGATTACTGGAAAAGTGATGATACCCGTATGATCCATTTTATCGGAAAAGATAATATTGTGTTCCATTGTATCGTTTTTCCCGCCATGCTCAAAGCCGAAGGAAGCTATATCCTTCCGGAAAATGTCCCTGCAAATGAATTTCTGAATCTCGAGGGAGAAAAACTTTCAACTTCGCGTAACTGGGCGGTATGGCTTCATGAATATCTCGATGAATTTCCAGGAAAACAGGATGTACTCCGCTATGTACTATGCGCAAATGCACCGGAAACAAAGGATAACGACTTCACCTGGAAAGATTTTCAGGCAAGAAACAATAACGAACTTCTTGCCGTTTATGGAAATTTTGTTAACCGCACCCTGGTTCTTACCCATAAATATTTCGGGGGAAAAGTTCCGGAAGCCTCAGCTACTGACGCGTTTGATAAGGAGGTTCTTGAACAGTTCATGAAAACAAGGATAGCAGTAGAAAAAAGTCTCGACACATTCCGGTTTCGTGAAGCAATGAAAGAAGCAATGGACCTTGCAAGGCTGGGGAATAAATACCTTGCCGACACAGAGCCATGGAAAATTTATAAAACCAATCCGGAAAGGGTGAAAACAATACTGAATATCTCCCTTCAGCTCACAGCAAACCTCACTATAATCTTTGAACCCTTCCTTCCTGATACTTCTGAAAAACTCAGAAAATTTCTCAATCTTGATAAACAGCTTTGGAATGAAGCCGGTAGGATTGATTTGCTCGCAACGGGTCATCTGCTCAATCAGCCGGAATTGCTTTTTGACAGAATCGAAGACGATGTGGTTGAAGCTCAACTTCAAAAACTCAAAGGAAACCGCGATGCAAAGGCAAGTGCTGCATCAGCAGTCATTAAGTCAGATCCCGCTAAAACTAATGTTAGTTTTGAAAATTTCGGAACAATGGACATCCGGGTGGCAACAATCCTTTCGGCTGAAAAAGTTGCCAAAACAAAAAAACTAATGAAACTGCAGGTCGACACAGGCCTTGATATACGTACTGTGGTGTCGGGCATTGCTGAGTTTTTTGAGCCGGAGAGCCTGACAGGTCAGAAGGTTTGCATCCTCCTGAATCTTGAACCCCGCGAAATAAAAGGCATTAAGTCACAAGGAATGATCCTTCTATCAGAAAATCCTGATGGAAAATTATTCTTTGTTGAACCGAAGTCAGATGCGGTAAACGGGAGTCAGGTAAAATAACGGATGAACAGAAGTTTATTCTGTTCTCTCCACCCGGGTTACAAAATATTTGGTATCCCCTCTCCAGAAAAACTTCATATATTTTTTCGTGAAATGCAGGTTTACTCTTTCCCCGCTGAGAGATACCTGTTGTAGTGCATTAATAACGGTTGTATCGTTCTTATGTACAGAGAAATCAAAGGTTTCGGCAATCGGGCTGACCCCTTTCAGTGCGCCGAATGTTTCCAGGCTTAACTTGCCCTCATATGTTTTGAACACCATTCCTTTTTGGCTGATTCGTAATACTTTTCCCGCCATTAGCCCTGATTCATATGTTCCCCAGTAGGAAAACGCGAATAATCCCGCGAAAATTATCAGGAAAAAAATGAGTATTCTCTTCAGAATCTTACCCACCGTTCGTTTTGATCTTTGAAAAAAGTTCCCGTTTTCCATTTTCCTGAAGTTTAGTTTAATCCCAGAAGCCATGCAGCATTATTTCTGGTTTTCAACTTAAATCGGCCAAGCTCCTGAAGTCCCTGCTCCTTATCTTTGAATGAAATTGCACTTACCCTGTAAAGCTGATCCCCCTGTTGAATAACAAGAGCCGGATAACCCTGCTCAGTAAGTGATTGCTGCAATATACCCGCATTTATCTTATCTTTAAAACTTCCGGCAATAATATGAAACTCCTTATATCCCTCGGTTTCGGGGGCAATGGTTTCATCTGCCGGATTTTCAATCGGTTCCGATGTTTCATCAATAGTTAATGCATTCTCCTGCAATGTCATGGAATCAATTGCTTCACCAAGTTCACTGTTTAAGGTTGATTCAATATCCCAGTCATCGTCTTCAGGGAACACTCCCGAAGAACTTTCTTTTTCGGTATTAAAAAACGATAGTCCCGGACCGTCGAGCAAATCTGTAGTCATTCGGATCAAAACAAATGCAACCAGAATTACCATAACTGCTCCCGCTAAAATCCACACAATGCCACTGTTATTTTTATGTTCTTTCATGGGATCAGCTGCGTTGTTGATATATGGTTCCTTTACTGTTTCAGTACCTGAGGATGTTATTACTTCTGTCTTCTTCTTAGGAGGAAATGTTTTGCTTTCGCTTTTTTCAGGCTGTTTGTCAGTAGATTCTTCTGTTTTCTTTACAATACTATCAGCAGGTTCCTTTTTCTCCTCTATTAATAATTCTTCTATAGGATCCAGTTCAAAAGATTCGAGACCAGATGACTCAAATTCTATTTTAAATGCTTTATTTTTTTCAAAACGAAAAATATTCTCCGAATCTCTTGAAAGTTTTCCAAATCCTTCAAAAACATATGCTTCTCCTTTATTGAGGGCAAAAACAATATCATCGATATACTCAAGAACCTTCTGTCTTGCTTCTTCTATGCTTATCTCCTCTGCATCGGCAATGCTTTTTGCAAGTATACCATCATCGAAACTCTTTTCGGTGTTAAATACTATTTTCAAACCAGGAGGGCTTATTTTATTCCCCACAATACGTGAAGAACTCCTGCTGATTTCAAATGAACCCAGGCCCGGTAAAGTTACTGAATCGCTGAAAAGCAAATGATCCTTAATGTATTCGAGTAATGCCAATGTTTTAGTTTTAAACAAATTTATGAAAAAACGATTTTGTGTTTATAAACAATCGTACAAAGTTACTAACGATTTTAACAATTTGATTATTTTCATGTTCCTGATATTGCTTAACTTTGCATTCCGTCAAATATTTTTGAAAGAATGAAGGAAATCAAAATGGTTGACCTGAACGGTCAGTATGAGAAAATTAAGAATCAGGTTGACGAAGCCATCCAAAAGGTTTTACAATCAGCTGCATTTATTAAAGGCCCGGAGGTTAAAATCTTTGAAAACAGTCTGAATACATATCTCGGTTCGCATAAAGTTATTTCCTGCGCAAATGGTACCGATGCCCTGCAGATAGCCATAATGGCCCTTGATCTTAAGCCGGGAGATGAGGTAATTACAACTCCCTTTACTTTTGTTGCCACGGTTGAAGTGGTAAAACTTCTCGGATTAAAACCCGTTTTCGCGGATATCGAAGCGGGTTCATTCAATATGGATATTTCAGGTATTGAAAAGAAGATTACGGAAAAAACAAAAGCTATTGTACCGGTGCATCTTTTTGGTCAGTGCGCGGATATGGAAGGTCTTCTGGCTCTTGCAAAAAAATATAAGCTGTTTATCATTGAAGATGCTGCACAAAGTCTGGGCAGCAATTATATTTTTTCCGACGGTTCACAAAAAAAATCCGGAACCATAGGAAATATAGGATGCACATCCTTCTTCCCTTCAAAAAATCTGGGAGCATTCGGTGACGGAGGAGCCCTGTTCACAGACGACCCGGATATTGCCCTAAAAATTCAGGCAATTGTTAATCATGGAATGATTCAGCGTTATCATTACGATTATGTTGGGGTGAATTCACGTCTTGATACCCTTCATGCAGCTATTTTAAACGTAAAACTCAGGTATCTCGATGAGTATAACCTTGCAAGGCGCACTGCAGCTGAGTTTTACGATGAGGCTCTAGGGAACCTCGATGGAATTACAATCCCTCCACGCATGAAATACAGCAATCATATTTTCCATCAATATACCATTCGCGTTGCAAACGGAAAAAGGGACGCCCTCCGGGCGCATCTGGAAAAATCATCTGTTCCCTCAATGATTTATTACCCTCTTTCGCTCCATCTGCAGAAAGCTTATGCCGGACTGGGCTACAAAAAGGGTGACTTCCCCGTTTCAGAAAAAGCCTGCGAAGAAGTTCTTTCCCTGCCAATGCATACCGAGCTGGATGCAGATCAGTTGCATTATATTGTGGAAAGAATAATTGAATTCGTAAATTAGCCTCCATGACTGACAAAGAATATTTTGCACACGAGTCTTCCTATATCGATGAAGGCTGCACCATCGGGAAAGGCACAAAAATATGGCACTTCACTCACATTATGAATGATTGTATTATTGGGGAAAACTGCAATATCGGTCAGAATGTTGTTGTATCGCCTCAGGTAATTCTCGGTAAAAATGTAAAAGTTCAGAATAATGTATCCATCTATACCGGGGTAATCTGCGAAGATAACGTGTTTCTGGGCCCCTCCATGGTTTTTACAAATGTTGTAAACCCCAGAAGTGCTGTTGTCAGGAAAAACCAGTACCAGAAAACTCTTGTGCGCGAGGGTGCTACCATTGGCGCCAACGCAACCATCATTTGCGGTCACACCATAGGTCGTTATTCATTTATAGGAGCCGGTGCTGTTGTAACACACGATGTTCCTGATCACTCACTTACAATTGGAAACCCCGGTCGGCATATTGGCTGGATGAGCGAAAGAGGACAGCGACTGAATTTCGACGGTGACGGTATTGCCTTTTGCCCCGAAAGCAATGAAAAATATTTACTTGATAACATGATTGTTAAAAAAATATCTAATTAAATTTTAAACTATTGGAAAGCACTAAAAACTTTGCGATAATCGGCGTGGCAGGATATATAGCAGTACGCCATCTCAAAGCGATTAAAGAAACACACAACTTACTGCTGGCTGCGCTCGACAAATTCGACAGCGTTGGCTTTATTGATAACTATTTCCCCGACGCGGATTTCTTCGTGGAATTCGAACGCTTCGACCGCCATATCGATAAACTAAAACGAAAAGGGAAAAAAGTTGATTACGTAAGCATTTGTTCTCCTAACTATCTCCACGATTCTCATATCCGATTTGCTCTTAGGAATGATGTGGATGCAATCTGCGAAAAACCGGTCGTTCTGAACCCCTGGAACATCGATGCTATTCAGAGTTTCGAAAAGGAAACGGGGCGTAAAGTATATAATATTCTTCAGCTCCGCCTGCACCCTTCCATTATCGCACTCAAAAAACGTATCGATGAAGGGCCATCTGATAAAGTCTACGATATCGACCTGTCCTACATAACCAGCCGCGGTAACTGGTACTATTTTTCCTGGAAAGGAGATGAGCAGAAGTCAGGTGGTATCGCTACCAACATTGGTGTACACTTCTTTGATATGTTAACGTGGATTTTCGGGGGAGTTAAAACAAATACCGTTCAGGTTCTTAAAGCCAATAAAGCTGCAGGTTATCTGGAACTCGAAAAAGCCCGTGTCCGCTGGTTTATGAGCATCGACTATAATGATGTGCCGGCAGCATATAAGGAAAAAGGTCAGCGCACGTTCCGTTCTATTACAGTTGATGGCGACGAGCTTGAATTCAGTGGCGGTTTTACAGATCTTCATACTCAAACCTATCAGAATATTCTTGCCGGTAAAGGATTCGGACTCGAAGAAGCCCGGACATCCATTGAAACGGTTTATGATATACGAAATGCCTCTCCGGTTGGATTAAAAGGCGAGGTTCATCCATTGGCACTAACTATTAAAATTTAAAATATGTATAACGAACTCCTCACAGGGAAACAAAAACTTGCAGTAATTGGCCTGGGATATGTAGGCCTTCCCATCGCTCTCGAATTTGCGAGAAAAATAAAAGTTATCGGATTTGATATTAAACCCGAAAGAGTTGAACTGATGAAAAGAAAGGTTGATCCGAGTAACGAACTCGAATCATCTGACTTCGATAACTGCAATATTGAATTTACTGCGGTACCGGATGATCTCAAGGAAGCAACTTTCTATATCGTGGCCGTACCTACACCCATCGATGAGCACCAGAAGCCCGATCTGAAACCTCTTTTAAGTGCTACCACTACTGTTGGTAAAGTAC
>CAYOLQ010000165.1:0-6256 GCA_964404825.1 uncultured Chitinophaga sp. | reverse complement strand
GGCTTTGAACTGGATCTTTTTTATCGAATAACAGATAATATTTTCGGACAACCACTAGAAAATTATCCTTCAACTTTTGGGGCGATACTTCCTCAGGTAAATTTAAATTCAACCGATAACAGGGGCTTTGAGTTGAAACTATCTCATAGAAGCAAAATTGGTAACGATATCAGCTACAATGTTGTCGGCTCTGTGAGCCTTGCCCGTGAAAAATATAGAAAATGGTCAGAAAGTCCATACACCGACGATGATCAAATAAGGATTTATCAGAAAACTGGAAAGTACACCAACAGATGGATCGGGTACAAATCTGATGGAATTTTTATGAGCCAGGATGAAATTAGCAAGCATTTAATTAATCAGGATCAGGCTGGAAATAAAACGATACGCCCTGGAGATGTCAGGTATATCGATCTGAATGACGATAAAGTTATCGATTGGCGCGATCAGGATGTCATTGGGTACGGCACATTCCCCAGTTTAACTTATGGAGTGAATGTGGAGATGCAATACAAGATGTTCAGCTTTTCAGCATTATTCCAGGGGGCATCAATGTTTAATTCGATGATTAATGATATTGTAAGGGGACCTTTGACAAATCAGGGAAACGCATTTGATTTCCAGTATCAGTACCGCTGGCAACCTGATCCTAAAAATCCTGGTGTAAATATTAATCCTGATCCCAGATTGCCTGCAATTTACCCTGAAGGTACCAATACCAACAACAACAAAGCATCCGATTTCTGGTTAAAGGATGCTACCTACCTGAGGTTAAAAAATCTTAACATCAGTTATTCATTACCAAAGAATGTGATTAAAGGAATTCAGGATGTTAATGTGTACGTTGCCGGAAGCAATTTGCTTACGCTGAGTAAGCTGGGAATTTATAAGCGTTCGATAGACCCGGAAGCGACGGATTATCAAAAATTTTACCCTCCGGTGAAGACAATTTCATTGGGACTAAATATAACTTTGTAAATCAGTAAAACAATGACCATGAAAAAAATAAAATACTTCTTAATATTCATACTCCTTAATTCCGTTGGATGTCAGGATTTCCTGGATAAAAAGCCCTTGGATATTATATCAGATGCGGTTGTATGGAACGATAAAAAGTTGATCGATTCTTATCTTGCCGACCTATACTATAGAACAGATTTTATAGAAATAAGGGGTAACTATGCAGAACAGACATCGTTTGCCATGATCCCATCAATGGGCGGCGAAGGAAGGTCTTTTGGGACTCACCATCTGTCTTATATATCTTCTACTAATGTAATTACTTCTGCAGGCATCTCTTCCGAGTTGGATTACTGGAATTACAAGAATATCAGGGATTGTAACTACTTTATTGAAAAACTTCAGACTTCTAACCTTGAGCCAGCATTAATTAGTCAAAGGGTTGCTGAAGTACGGTTTTTACGCGCATACATGTATTTCCAGATGGTGATTCGTTTTGGTGGTGTTCCTATAATTACCAAAGCTCAAAGTATGGATGCCCCGCCAGAAGAAATATTTGTTCCAAGAGATTCTGAAAAAGTCGTATATCATTTCATTATCAGCGAAATGACAGCACTTACCCAGATTCTCCCTTCAACATATAATGCGAAAGACAAGGGAAGGCCAACCAAATGGGCTGCTTTTGCCCTTAAAAGCAGGGCCGCATTGTATGCTGCAAGTATTGCAAAATACGGGAAGGTACAATCGAATGGTTTATTGGGTTTTCCGGCTTCTGAAGTTGGGAATTACGCGAAGATATCTTACGATGCGTCAAAGGAGATTCTAAATGACGGAATCCACGCTCTTTATGAGAAATTTACCGATCCTGTGGTGAATTATCAAACTCTATTTCTTGATGAATCAACCGGTAATAAAGAAGTAATAATGTCTGAAGTTTATGATTACACCAAGAACAGGGCACATGCTTTTACATTACGGGCTATGTCACACGACTTTAATGGCACCTGGGCTTCGATGTTTTATTTGTACGACTTTATCGAACGGTTCGAATTTGCGGATGGTACTCCGGGAAACTCGATATCGCGGACACAGTTGGTGGCAAAAGAATGGTCTTCTGCCGAACTTTTTGGTAGTCGCGATGCAAGGTTCAAGGCATCCGTTTTTTATCCTGAAAGCCCCTGGCAGGGAGGAAAAACCTATTTCCATTCCAAAACAATCAGAGACGGGAAAACTTTAACCGCGGGAAATGCTGAAGATGGCTGGCCCTATCAGTCTATTGCAAGAAACAATCAACGGACGGGATTCATGGTCAGAAAAAGATGCAATGAAAATTTAAAAACTACTCCGGTTATCAATGATGATACTGATTATATAATTTTCAGGTTGGGAGAAGTCTATCTGAACCTTGCAGAGGCTGCATTCTATCTGGGTCTGAATTCGGAAGCGCTAAACACGCTAAACCGATTGAGACTAAGGGCAAAGATGCCTCCTAAAGCAGTAATTACCGAAGATATTATCAGAAATGAAAGATTAGTTGAACTTACCTGGGAAAATCATAGCTATTGGGACTTAGTACGTTGGCGTATTGCCAAAAACGTACTAGATGGCGTTCGTACAAAGGGACTTCAATACACATACAACTATAACACAAAAAAATATGGTATAGTATTGACGAATGCAGAAGGGGTTTCAAGGATATTCCAGGATAGAAATTACTACCTGCCCCTGGGTGTCAACAGGGTAGCCGAAAATCCGAAATTTGTGGAAAATCCCGGTTACTAATTTTGATAGATCATTCTCAATGAAAATAAATAATGCCCGATAAAGAGAAAGCAAGTAGATTTAGATCATGCTCCATAAGACAATTGTTCTATCCGGCGGTCATTCTGTTGCTTTTTCTCAGCTGTAAAAAGGGTGAAGCTACTATTAACGGAAATGAAGATTTACAAAATGGAATAACTGATTCTTCAAGCTATCCCGGAGTACCTCTGTCAGACATCTATGAAGTAACAATCACCATAGGAAACGAGAAAGAAAAACTGGTGGTTTTTCAGAATAAGTGTCCGGTTTACGAACCCGGGAAAATGAATATGATTGCGAATGATAAGATTCCGATGGATCTGTTTGCAGGAAGAAGTATCAGTTGGAGTAACTTTTCTTTTTCTGGAAGCGTTAACATTGAGGTTAAGGTCATTAATCAAAGTAAGGTACCAGTTTCAGGGACTGTCAGGATATTGCCTGCCAGATACGGAATAGTTCCTACTGTTGAAGGAAATGTCATCAGATTTACGATTAACAAGCCAGGACAATGTTCCATCGAAATAGGAGAATACGGATATAAGAATGGGCTTATCCTATTTGCGGATCCTCCTGAGATTGATATTCCCAGTCAAACATCTAAACAGTACACATTATTAAAGAGTGCTACTCAGAAAGAAATGAGCACATTACCTCCAACCAGCTCAGGAATATATTTTAAAAGCGGGGTTCACAACATCGGCGTTTATCATGTTCCTGCCCAAATAAAAAATATATACTTTGAAAAAGGGTCGTGGGTTTACGGCGCATTAATAATGGATGGTAATCCTAATGTTAAAATATTTGGAAGAGGGGTCCTTTCATCCGGGAAACTAAATTATAGAGAATCCCATTGTATCGAAGCCATCAACCAAAGTGACAATATTCAAGTCGAAGGTATTGTGGTTGCTGACCCAAAATATTTTGCCATCAGGTTAATAGGACAAAACAATAAAGTCAAATGGACAAAAGTTATCGGTGGTTGGGTCTACAACTGTGATGGGATAGCTGCTTATGCAGGTTCCGATGTGTCAAATTGCTTTATATGGGCCAATGATGATGCTATAAAAGTGTACAGGGATAATATAACATGGTCTGATTGTGTTATTTGGCAACTAAATAACGGAGGGATCATACAGATGGCTTGGGGGGGATCTGATGCAACAAATGTAAGGATCAGTAGAATAGATATCTTACGAGCCGAATGGAATAAGCCAGGATTCAATCGGGCATTGCTAAGTTGTGTTGGAAACCGTTATCAGGATCCTGGCAAATCTGGATTACAGAAAGAGTGGTTAATCGAAGATGTGGTAACTGAAACGCCTATCCCTGTTATCTTTGGCATTACTCCGGATAATTTTAGCCCCAATAATATTCACAATCTGACCTTAAAAAACTGGAATGTAAAAATGCCTATGCAAACTGAATACCAGAATATGATTATTGGCAACAATCCGAAAGAATATTTTGACGGATTCGTTTTTGATAATTTCATTTTTAACGGCAGCAAACTAACAGCATCCAACTGGTTAGGGATCACAAATTTGGTCGTTGATAAACTTAAGACTCCGGAATTCAGATAATTTTTAATTGAGTAAGCTTACAAGTAATAAAATGAGCGGTCTAAAAACAAAAATCTCCAGGGCAATTTCATACAGTGCATTTATTCTGTTCTTGTTAGGGTTTAGCAATTTCTGTAGTTGCAGTTCACGTGAAAATTTAGAAAATGCGAGCCTACCTTCAAATTACTATCTTGATTCTGAAAAAGGGAATGATTTGAATGATGGAAGGTCAGAAGCTTCTCCCTGGCAGTCTTTGTCAAAAATGAACAGCACAAAATTGTATCCCGGGGAAATCATAAAAGTAAAGAGGGGTTCAAAATTTGTGGGGACATTATATATTTCGGATTCGGGTAGTCCGGGAAACTATATTACGATCACAGACTATGGAGAGAAACAATTACCTGCTCCCTCATTTACAAACCCTTTCTTTGACCCTGAAAAGAATAATTACGGGAATTGCATAAGATTAAAAGGGAGTTATCTCATTGTTGAAAATTTGTACTGTCACCATACTGTTGCCCAATTGTCAAGCAATGTCAGCGGTTTTTTGACAATGTGGGAATTAGGGGCTATCTATGTGGATAAATCTGCTCAATATTGCATTGTTAAAAATAATGAACTCAATGATTGTGGCGTTGGCATTAAAAGTTACGGACAATATACCGTAATAGATAATAATTACATTCATGATTGCAACCGGGTTTTGAAAGAGTGGAGTTGGGGTCCAATAGGAATTTGGTTGGGAGCTGATCATCAAGAAGTTCGTTATAACAGAATATATAATTATAGTGTTGTAGACGCACGAATTACCTGGGGATCTAATAGTTATGGAGGTGGTGCAGATGGTGGGGCAATCGAAATAGATGATGCGAGAAATAATAAATTGAACATATCTATTCATCATAACTATACGAGAGACTGTCAAGGCTTTTTGGAAGTTACCTGGAGCGACGTCCAACAAAATCCCATTTATGAAAATTTTGCAATTCACCATAACGTGAGTGATGATTATCAGCAATTTATAGCTTTATGGCGTGGTGCCAATTGCCGGATTGAAAACAATACAATCATCAGACGCAAAAAAAATGCCAACGAATGGGGTGTTTTTAATATAACCCAAAACAATTCGAAAAATTTTATTCGAAATAACATTATTGCAGTTGAAAAGGGGATTGTCATTTTCAACGTTGGAAAGAATGGGACAGCAGAACCCAATAACATTATTGCCAACAATCTCTTCTTTTCAGCCGTGGGAGATTTAATTATGGGCAAAGAAGGACCAGGGAATTTGCCAGCATATGGAGATCCGCTTTTTGTAAACTACTATAAATCAGATAAATCAGAAGATTTCGCATTAAAATTCGGAAGTCCGGCAATAAACAAGGGAGTTGATTTGAACTATCTTGTTGATTTCATAGGTACTTCAATACCTCAAGGTGGAGCTTCAGATATTGGTGCGTTTGAATATAAGTGAGATATGAAAAAAGTCTTTAGTAAACAGGTGGCAGCATTCCTTTTTATAAAAATTCTATTATGCAATAGTCTGTTTTCTCAAATCAATCCGGAGCTTTCATTTACCCAAGTATCCTCACTTAATGGTACTCCGGGAAATGAGTTCGAATTAAAAATTCCAAACAAAGAGCCTCTGCGCTTTGTTCCATTCTATAGAGCTGGAGATAGGAAAGCAGGATCCTGGCATTTAACCTGGTTGCAAAAGAAAATCAACTAATCGATAATTAATATGTTGAATTATTGGATAAAATATTCGCTTTCATTTGCCATGTTATTCTGCGTTGTTTTTGCTTTTGGTAGAGATGTATTTTCACTGTCAATAAATGGGCAGGCCAATTATGTAATTGTAACACCATCAAAATCATCGGAATGTGAAAAGTACGCTGCTGAGGAGTTGAAGCGCTATTTGTTTAAATTAAGCAAGG
>CAYOLQ010000164.1:0-6264 GCA_964404825.1 uncultured Chitinophaga sp. | reverse complement strand
AGTGACGAGTGACAAGAAAAGTGACAAGTGACAAGTGACCACCTGTTAAAGGTCCTTTGAAGGAAGACCATTAACCATTAAAGATTAACAATTGATTAAGTGGTTAAAACACATTTCCTTCAACAATTTCGGTAAACCTGTTTATTATATCCAAATGCCCGAAAGGCCCGTTCTGTGTTAAAAAAACTGCAACAAGATTCTTTTCAAAATCTATGAAAAAGCATGTATTAAAAGGCGATCCCTGCCAATATACTGATCTTGTTTTTCCAGAGTTTTTATCAGAATATACCCCTACTCCGAATCCGTAACCCGGAACATCAAATGATCTGTCCTTAATTTCCCCAATCTGATCAGAGATTAATAGTTCAACAGTTCCTGACTGCAAAATCTGTCTTCCTTTAAAATCCCCGTAATTTAAAATCATTGTAAAGAAATTTGCCAGATCGGAGGCTTTGGAAACGATCCCCCCGCCTCCCCTGAATGCTGCAGGTACTTGTAAATACTGAACAGGCAGGGGATACTCATCCTGTTTTAACATTCCTCCTGAATATGAGTAATGTGCAGAAAGTTTATCAATATCTTTTTCATTGATATAAAACCCGGTGTGCTTCATTTTCAGAGGAATAAAGAATTCTTTTGTAAGGTACTCCTGCAGTGATATTTGTGTAATTTCCTCTATTAAAAAACCCAGGATATCAATGGAGCAGCTGTATTCCCACTTGCTTCCGGGCTGAAATTTCAGGGGAATACTGCAAAGTGCATTCAAATAACTCTCCCTTGTCTGACCTGCAGCATCAATACGCTTAAGTCTGTATAAATAATCGATTGTGTCACTCCCCCAGCCATATCCAAAACCAGCAGTATGTCTGCATAAATCCCTGATGGTAACATCCCTCTCCGTTGGCACAATCCTGCATGAATCGGTTCCCATGTTAACCATCACCTTAAGATTATTAAACTGGGGAAGGAACTTTTTAACGGGATCATCCAGTAAAAACCTCCCTTCCTCCCATAATTTCAATGCCCCGGCAGCGGTAATAATTTTAGATATTGAAGTGATATCGAAGATTACATCATTTGTCATCTTCCTTTTCAGTTCAATATTCTGATATCCATAAGATTCAAAATGAAGTACAGTATTTCCCTGCTGAACATAGGTAACACAGCCATGGAGCTGGTTATCGTTAACATAATTTACCAGCATGGAATCAAGGTCATGCTTCAGATTTTGGGAAAAAGCAGGGAGCCCTGTAAACAACAGCAGGAGCGTGAAAATTTGCCTTTTCATTGTTTTATTGAGGATTATAATATTGGCGATTGTGCTTTCATGCTAGGCTTTTGAAAAGACTATTACTCCGTTTTGACCACCGAACCCAAAAGAATTTGAAATCGCCGCACTGATGTTTACAGAACGTGCCTTGTTTGGAACAACGTCAAGATCACATTCCGGGTCTTCTGTTTGATAGTTTATTGTGGGAGGTAAAATGCCGTGATAAATGGCTAACACAGTAGCAGCCGCCTCAATAGCACCAGCAGCGCCCAGTGTGTGACCAATCATCGATTTTGTAGAACTTACCGGGATATTCCTGTTTTCAAACGCCTTTTTAATTGCAACTGTTTCGGTTTTGTCGTTCATCTTTGTGGATGTACCATGTGCGTTAATATAACCAATATCACCTAATTGCAATCCTGCATCCTTAACAGCAAGCTGCATGGCTTTTGCTGCCCACAATCCATTCGGTTCAGGAGCTGCAATACCATAAGCATCGCATGTCATACCAAAACCCTTCAAAAACGCCAGAGGCTTTGCACCCCGTTTTTCAGCATGTTCAAGAGTTTCAAGTACGAGGACGCAAGCTCCTTCTCCCATAACAAAGCCATCCCTGTTGAGGTCGAATGGTCTGCTGGCCTGTTCCGGAAATTCATTAGCAGAAGATAAAACTCCCATGCTTGAATATGCATCGAGCACGAGAGGAGTCATAGTTGATTCCGCACCTCCGGCAATAATTATATCAGCCATTCCTCCGCGGAGCAATCCAAGAGCAACACCGATGGAATGTGTACCTGTGGTGCAGGCAGCGGAAATGCCAAGTGTGGGGCCATAAATTCCAAGGGTTATAGCGGCATTACAGGCAGGCATATTCGGGATAACCCTGGGTACTGTAAGGGGATTAACAGAACCGGGACCCATTTTCGAAAATCTTAAGTACTGTTCTTCGAGATGATTGTAATCGCCTGCAGCTGATCCGATTACGCAGCCGATACGGAGCCTGTCTTCCTTATCCAAATCCAGATTTGCATCTCTTACAGCCTCAATTGCCGCACTGGAAGCCAGTTGCGAAACACGGGCCATTTTCCGGGATTCCTTACGATCAAAAAAATCTTCCGGCTTGTAATTTAGTATTTCTGAGGCTATCTGACTCTTGTGTCCTGTCGGATCAAATGACTGAATCCTTCTGATTCCTGATTTGCCCTGAATAATCGAATTCCAGAATTCTGCCCTTGAATTGCCGATGGATGAAAAGACTCCGATTCCGGTGACAACTACATCAATATTTTTATCCATGAACGTAGAATGATTAGTAATTCTATCTTTAGTCAGGGTTAAAGATAAGTAATTACTTCACTTATTCTTTCTTGAACTTATTAATATGTATTTCTCCTGAATCGAGAAGTTCAACAATGTATATGCCTTTTGCAAGATCTGAAATATCTATTGCTTGATAAGAATTATTTCTGCTTAGTACTTTCCTTCCGGTAATGTTAATAATCTCAATCCACATGGATTCCCATTAAGAAATCTGAATTAAATCAGATGTTTACGCTGTTTTCTGTATTCAACCGGAGTGAAAGCCGTATATTTTTTAAAAATCCTGCAAAAATAAGAGATGGTTTTAAAATTAGCTTCCTCAATAATCTGCGACTGAGTCATATCCGTTGTAAGAAGCAGAAACTGGGCTTTTTCAATTCTCTTCCTGATTATATACTCGCATGGAGGGATACCAATAATTGACTTAAAGATTCTGGTGAAATGATCTTTTGAAAAACAAGCCAGAGTTGCAAGTTGCTGAACCGAAATATCATTCTGAAGATTTGACTGGATGTAAGACAGGATTGGTTGAATTTTATAACCCACAAAACTACTCATGTTCTTCTCTCCCTCTTCACTTAAAAACCGGGAGAATAACTGCCGGATTATTCCGGTTGTCTCAAGATGCTGACTAAGTGAATAATAATTTGTTTTTCTGTTGATCCAGGGTTTCGACTGATAAACGAGTGGATCATGGTGAGGGAGTTCCATGCATGGATTAATTTCCAATAACCTGTTGAACAAGTGAATATCCAATACATCTGATTTGACTTTATTATAAATGGAATAAAGATTAAAAACATTAATTCCGTTAACGGCATTAAGGTTGAAATGAATATAAATGTGAGCTAATCCTTCGTTGAAGCTATAAGTGCATGTAGTAAAAGCGGGTAACAGGTACATGTGTCCGGGTTCAAGCATAATTGCATCATTACCTGTTGTAAGAAGTCCCTCACCTTCAGTAACCAGATATAATCTTGAAAACGGACTATTTATATTATGATATTTTGCCGGCTGATCAAATCGTAGATATGCAATGTTTTTCAATTGAACGGAAATGGACTGTCCAATTTCTTCCAGATACATATAGTTAATATTTAAGTGTTTGACAAAAGCCTTTTTCAAAGATAAAAAAATTAATTTAACGAGAAAGGCGTAAAAGTGCAATTAAATAGCAGAATAGTTCAAACAAGCAAAACGTAAATGCTATACATTTGAACTGATATCCTGAAAAGTATCTGAAAAAGTCTTTGACCAAAATAACCTGATTATGAAACTGACCATTCTGTTTGGAATACTCTTAATAGCTACCGGGGCATTTGCCGCAGGGAGTTTTGCAGTCCCTTTCGGCAAAATAAAAGGTTGGAAGTGGGAGACTTACTGGCTTATATTCAGTCTTGGTGCATATATCCTTTTCCCATTGTTCGCATGCCTGATTTTTGTACCGGGATTTGGATCCATCATAAAATCTTCACCATCTTCTGCGATTTTAAGTGCTTTTCTTCTTGGGGCAGTGTATGGAATAGGGAACTTATCCTTCGGACTTGCACTTCGCTATCTGGGCTTATCATTGGGATATGCACTTTCCCTCGGTCTGATGCTGGCAATTGGAACGTTAATCCCTCCAATGATTTCCGGAAGACTCCAGGTAATGATGAACGCCTCCGGCGGTACTCTTCTGATTTCCGGAGTATTTGTTGCGTGCATTGGTATTGCTCTTTCTGCCTGGTCAGGTATCCGCAAGGATAAATTATTATCCGAAGAAAAGAAAAAGGAAAGCATCGGTGAATTCAATCTGGTGAAAGGTATAATGGCTGCAATCCTGGTTGGAATTGCAGGTTCGGCAATGGCTCTGGGCTTCGAAAAAGCACTTCCTATCAATGAACTGGCAGCTCAGAGGGGTATAAGTCCCTTATTTACCATTCTGCCGGTGATGCTGGTGATCCTTGCCGGAACCTTCAGCACTACGCTGGGATGGTGCATCTTCCTCGGACTAAAAAATAAATCGTTGCGTGAGTATAAGGCTTCCGGTTCCGGTATGATTCTTTTTAAGAATTATATGTTTGGTTTACTTGCGGGTCTGTTATGGTTTTCGCAGTTTATTGTTTATGGCATGGGACAAAGCAAAATGGGGCCCTATTCTTTTACTTCCTGGGGAATACTCATGGCGCTGACTATTGCATTTGCGACGGTCTGGGGACTTCTTCGCAATGAATGGAAAGGTGTTTCAAGGGGAGTATTTGTTCTGATGATCCTCTCGCTGATAATAATTATTGTTTCTTCGTTTATGATTGGGATAAGCGGGTCTGTATGATCCCTAAGCCATTAGCGGCGAGTAATAAACAAGTATTAATGAAAGAAGTATTCAATTTCTCGTTTAACCAGATATTCAAATTCATAAAATAATGACATCCCGCGAGCGAATTCTAACAGCTATCAGCCACCGGCAACCCGATCGTACACCCATTGATATGAGTGCGACACCCAGCTCCGGCATTTCGGCAATTGCCTACAGCAACCTAATCAGGTATCTCGGCAGGAACGATTTAAAGGTTCAGATCTATGACGTAGTGCAGCAGCTTGCCCAGCCTGATATGTCGGTCCTGGATAAGTTCGGTGTAGATGTGCTGGATATCGGCAGAACATTCAATGCCTCGCCATCTGACTGGAGCCCCATTACAATGGCCAACGACGCCCCGGCTTTTTACCCAAAATGGTTTAAGCCAACTCGGATGCCCGATGGCTCTTATAAGACCTTCGATGATGACGGAAAAAGGATGTTATCACGAATGCCCGTCGGAGCTACCTTCTTTGATCAGACATATTTTCCCTATGTTGATGGGTACCCCGATAGTTATGCTAATCTCGATGCTGAGATGGGGCGCATCATGTGGGCCCGCGATGTTCACAGTCCATGGGATCACGCAGGGGAAGCAAACTTCTGGCAAAAACTACGCGAGAACACGTTGAAACTAAGGCAAAGTACCGACAAAGCCCTGCTGGTTGTATGCGGATGCAACCTCTTCGAATGGGGAACCTTTCTCAGACGAATGGACAACTTCCTTATGGACCTCATGTGCGACCCTTACAATGTGGAGAAGCTGCTGGATGAACTCATGAAGCGCCACCTTGCCACACTTGAAAAAGTATGCGCAGCGGGTGGCGATATCGTTGATATCATTCGTTTCGGGGATGACCTGGGAATGTCCTCCGGTCCTTTCATGGATGCAGAAACCTATAAAACCCTTTTTAAACCGAGACATAAAATGCTATGCGATTATGTAAAAACACATAGCAAAATGCACACTTTCATACATTCCTGTGGTTCGATTTCTTTACTAATGCCCCACATGATAGAAGCCGGCATTGAAATCTTTAATCCCGTGCAGACAAACGCCTACAATATGCAACCCGCTTTTCTGAAAAAAGAGTTTGGAAAGGACTGTACTTTCTGGGGTGGTGGGATTGAAACTGTGGGTACCTTAAATACAGGTTCAACTGCACAGGTCCGCGACCAGGTTTTTGAACGCCTGGAAATATTTTCAGAAGGGGGAGGCTTCGTGTTTAATACCGTTCACAATATCCTTCCCGATGTACCTCCGGAGAATGTTATTGCAATGTTTGATGCAGTGAAGGAATTTAAGGAAAAACATAAGCTGTAAGTTCAAAAGTAG
>CAYOLQ010000163.1:0-6294 GCA_964404825.1 uncultured Chitinophaga sp. | reverse complement strand
TAGAATTTATGCTAAATATACAAAATTATGCTTATTTCAAGTGCTGGCAAAGATAACAAACAGACCAACATAATTTAAATGGAATCTAAATTAGTTGTGTTATTTGGAGGGAAGATTGATTCCAAAACATTTACTGATGGGTTAAAATATTGAATAAGAATTGAAAACCATTGGTATTCATTAACTTCTTAATTTAGAAAATGATTATTAAGGCAAAGTTTTCGGACCTTCTTTAACCAGTTGTATGTCGTTTGGCATAATTGGAATAATTTATCGTGCATGGTTAATACATTTACAAATTATTATATTTGTATATGTTTCGAAAAATCCGACAGGTATTTAGTTTCTACTATACAGGTTTCCGTGAAATGGATCAATGGGGGAGACAGGTATGGCTTATTATCCTGATTAAATTGTTTATAATGTTTGTAATCCTGAAGTTATTCTTCTTTCCGGATTTGTTAAAACGGGATTTTGAAACCGATGAACAAAGAAGTGAATATGTACTTGAGCAATTAACCAAATAAAATAATTCCCATGCTTGAAAATGTTGATCTTTCCCTGGTTGACTGGTCTCGCGGACAATTTGCCCTGACCGCCATGTATCACTGGCTTTTTGTGCCCTTAACGCTGGGTTTGTCTTTTCTGATGGCAATAATGGAATCAATTTATGTGCGGACCGGTGATCCCAGATGGAAAAAACTCACAAAATTCTGGATGACTCTGTTTGGCATTAACTTCGCCATTGGGGTAGCTACCGGAATCATTCTTGAATTCGAGTTTGGTACAAACTGGTCACAATACTCCTGGTTTGTTGGCGACATTTTTGGAGCCCCGCTGGCAGTGGAAGGTATTATGGCGTTTTTTATGGAGTCTACATTTATAGCGGTTATGTTTTTCGGCTGGAATAAAGTGAGTAAAAAATTTCATCTTACTTCAACCTGGCTGGTAGCTATCGGAGCCAACTTGTCTGCATTGTGGATTCTGGTTGCAAACGCATGGATGCAGAATCCGGTTGGCATGCAGTTTAACCCTGAAACTGCCCGAAACGAAATGATCAACTTCTGGGAGATTCTGTTTTCTCCGGTTGCCGTTAATAAGTTTCTTCACACCATTAGCTCAGGATTTGTTCTCGCATCAATATTTGTTGTGGGAATCAGTGCCTGGTTTATAATCAAGAAAAGAGAAATCTGGTTTGCGAAGCGCAGTATACTGGTTGCATCAGTTTTTGGAATCATTACTTCTGTATTTGTTGTTTTCACGGGGGATGGTTCAACCAGACAGATTGTTCATGTTCAGCCAATGAAATTTGCTGCAATAGAGGGGCTTTTTCACGGACAGAAAGGGGCTGGATTGGTTGCTCTTGGAATAGTTTCTGAATCATCAGATGATCCAACTGACGAAAACATCAAAGATTTTCATTTTACACTGGAGATTCCCAACCTCTTATCGTATATGGCATATGGAACCTGGGATGCATTTGTTCCCGGAGTTTCAGATATGGTATTGGGAAATCCTGAACAAGGAATCATGTCCGGAGCTGAAAAAATGCAGAGAGGAAAGGTGGTTATCGAAGATTTACGGGCTCTCAAAGAGGCTAAGAAGATTAATGATATGGACGCCTACGAATCCTATAAAGCAAAATTCTATGATCCTCAGTATAAAGATGAATATTTCAGGTATTTCGGTTACGGGTTCCTGAACGATCCAAATAGCCTGATGCCCAACGTGCCTCTCACCTTTTACAGTTTTCATGTTATGGTAGCACTCGGTTTTTATTTTATTCTCTTCTTTTTTCTCGCCCTAATTTACCTTTATCGGGATCAACTCGAAAAGCGTAAATGGTTTCTGAAGCTGGCATTGTTTACTCTTCCACTGCCTTATATTGCCGGTCAGACAGGATGGATTGTTGCTGAACTCGGAAGGCAACCATGGGTAATCCAGGATCTGATGCCAACAGCAGCTGCTGTTTCAAATATCGATGCGAGTGCTGTTCAGATAACTTTCTGGCTGTTTGCCCTGGTATTTACTGCACTTGCAATTGCTGAAGTCAGCATAATGATAAAACAAATAAAAATCGGACCTAAAGAAGAAGGAGAAAAATAAAATGTTTGAAAATCTTTCACATCTCGCATTACAGCAATACTGGTGGGTAATTATCTCATTGCTGGCCAGTCTTCTGGTATTTCTGATGTTCGTTCAGGGTGGACAAACCTTGCTTTTCAGCCTTGGGAAAAATAATATGCAGAAAAAAATTCTCACTAACCTTTTTGGGCGGAAATGGGAATTTACGTTTACAACCCTGGTCACCTTCGGAGGCGCATTCTTCGCATCATTTCCACTATTTTACTCTACCAGTTTCGGAGGAGCATACTGGGTTTGGATGGCAATTTTATTCTGTTTTATTTTGCAGGCAATATCATATGAATTCAGAACCAAACCCAACAATGTTTTCGGACAGAAAACATATGAGATTTTTCTCTTTCTGAATGGACTTCTTGCCACAATTCTTATTGGCACTGCTGTAGGTACTTTTTTTAACGGAGCCAACTTTACCGTGAGCGACATGAATTTTTCCACCTGGAGTAACAAATGGTATGGACTGGAAGCTGTAACAAATCCTCATAATGTTGCACTTGGCTTAGCAATTTTCACCCTTTCCAGAGTAATTGCCTTGCATTACATTCAGAAAAATGTAGATGAGCCTGAAATTATTGAAAAATCAAAAAAGGCATTGTGGACAAATTCACTCCTGTTTCTTGTAATTTTCCTTTATTGGCTAATCAAATTGCTTTTTATTTCAGGATTTTCATATGATCCGGATACCCTTATCGTATCAAAGGAAAATTTCAAATACCTGCATAATATTATTGAAATGCCTTTGAATACCGTATTTCTTCTTTCCGGAATAGTTCTGGTGCTCTTTGGAATTATTAAGTCACTTTTTACAACTTTCGAAAATGCAATCTGGTACAGTGGTATTGGTACAGTTCTTACAGTATTTGCTATTTTTATTTTAGCTGGATTTAATAATACTTGTTTTTACCCTTCACTTACTGATATGCAGAGCTCTCTTACTATCAGGAATGCATCATCAAGTCATTACACATTAACAGCCATGAGTTACGTTTCTCTGGCTGTGCCTTTTGTATTTGCATATATTTTCTATGCCTGGAGATCGATAAATAACAAAAAGATTGATCAAAAGGAAATAGAATCCGAAACTCATGTTTATTAAGGAGGAAAAGCTATGTATCTGAATTCTATTTTATATTACCTTACCTGGCCTGCACTTATTTTCGTTTGTTATTACCTGATTATTTTCGCTTTGAAGCGGTATGAGAAGAAGGCAGGAGCAAAGGATTAAAACTTAAGCGCACATGATGCTTCCCGGCTGCGCGAAGGCGTTGTTGCGAATGCCTGTTTAACCGGGTTACATTATTGTGTTATCCGCTGCAGGTAAAGAACTACGTTTTGAATTTATATTTTTTTAACCTGGAGACTTCTGCCAACCGACAATGCAATATAAATGGCAATTGCAATCATAATTCCGGGAATTTTAAAAAGTACCAGCGAAAGTGCTGAAATCCCCAGGAATAAATACCTTACAAAATTCTCTTTTATTCCGAAATTCTTGAATTTTAACGAAAACATTGGAATATCCGTTACCAGTAAAACGGCAAGAAGCGTGGAAATCCCAAAGACAATCCAGGGTGTGTAAAGCCATGGAACCGCATTTTGCAAGGCCGGATAAGAGAAAACCCATGCAGCTAAGAAAATCGCATTGGCAGGTGTGGGTAATCCCCGGAACTCTTCTGTCTGACGTGTATCGTTATTGAATTTTGCCAGACGGATAGCCGAAAGGGCAGGAATAATCAGAGGTGCAATCAAAAACATCACTTCTGTTGTTTTCAGATCAGGGAGCCACTCATACCCGAGACCAAGGCCTGATGAAATTGTTTGTAAACGAAACACCAGAAACCCGGGGAGTACACCAAAGCTTACCATATCAGCAAGTGAGTCAAGCGATTTTCCAATATCGGAATATGCATTCAGTTGCCGGGCAAGAAATCCGTCAGCGAAATCAAAAACCGAAGCCAGAAATATCATCAGTGCTCCATAAAAGGGATTATGTTCCAGTACGAACCAAATACCAATAATACCAGAAAGAAGATTCAGAAGGGTTACAAAATTGGGGATGTGGCGTTTCATAGATATATGGAATCATTTTATTCGGTTCAACAAAGTTGCATAAAAAACGGAAAGTATAATAAAAAGTAACAAGATTCTGTTAAAATACATCAATGACTAAAAAAACAAACAGACTTTAGACTTGTTATAGGCTTGTTAATTCGTTAGAGAAACACAAAAACTCCTTATAATTTCATACTTTTGAAGGATATTATATAACATATTCTAATGCAAGCTTCTTTCGCCAAATACCTTTTTTCGATCAATAACGAGTATTGCACCGACGTGCCTTCCATGATCGATACACATCGTTTTGTTGATGATCTGATGATCCTGTTATTCCCAATAAAAGGAAACAGGAAAATTGATTTGCGTGAAACTGAGATCCGTCTGGAGCGAATGCGTCTCAGACTTAAGGAGTTGTTGATCCCGCTTGAAAAAGACATCAGGGAAAGCCCTGAAATTATTGCCAAACAGTTTTTTGATCAGCTCCCAGATGTATACAAAAAACTTCTTGAAGATGCCGATACATTTATGAAATCGGATCCTGCAGCACGTTGCGTTGAAGAAGTAATTTTATGCTATCCGGGGTATTCATGTCTTATTGTGCACAGGCTTGCACACTTATTATATAAGCTCGAAGTGCCTGTTCTTCCAAGGGTTATGAGCGAATATGTGCATGGAATGACAGGTATCGATATTCACCCGGGCGCCACAATCGGAGATAGTTTTTTCATTGATCATGGAACAGGAATTGTAATTGGCGAAACTACTGTTGTCGGAAACAATGTAAAAATGTATCAGGGAGTTACTCTGGGTGCAATTTTTGTAGAAAAGGGAATGGCAGATACCAAAAGACATCCCACCATTGAAGATAACGTGATAATTTACGCAGGAAGCACCATTCTGGGTGGCAAAACTGTTGTAGGTCACGATACCATTATTGGCGGGAATGTATGGCTTACCGAGAGTGTAATGCCTCATTCCATTGTTTATCGTCAGCATAAAGCGATAATCAGAGACAGTAAAACATTTAGTGAACCGGTAAATTTTGTTATATAAATATTAAATCACATGAAAGCTAAAAATATACTTGAAACAATAGGAAATACGCCACATGTAAAAATTAATAATCTTTTTCCTGGGGGATATGAAGTCTGGATGAAACTTGAACGGGCAAATCCGGGTGGAAGTATTAAAGACCGCATCGCACTCAATATGGTTGAAGATGCTGAAAGGAGGGGCTTGCTCAAAAAGGGATCTGTAATAGTTGAACCCACCAGCGGAAACACAGGTATTGGCCTTGCAATGGTGGCCGCTGTGAAAAAGTACCGTTTAATTCTGGTAATGCCTGAATCGATGTCGGTGGAGCGCAGAAACATTATGTCGGCTTATGGCGCAGAATTCGAACTCACTCCCAGAGCCGAAGGTATGAAAGGTGCAATTGCCAGATCACAAGCCTTATTAAAAGAAATACCGGATTCATGGATGCCGGGTCAGTTCGACAATGCAGCCAATCCTGAGGTTCATGAGAAATTTACCGCTGAAGAAATAGTAAGGGATTTTCCTGAGGGTTTCGACTATCTCATTACAGGGGTAGGAACCGGAGGTCATATTACTGGTGTTGCAAGGGTTCTGAAGAAAAAATTCCCCGGAATAAAAGTATTTGCAGTAGAGCCCGAATTGTCACCGGTAATAAGTGGCGGACAACCCGGTCCACATCCGATTCAGGGAATAGGTGCGGGGTTTATCCCAAAGAACCTCGAAACAGGAGTACTGGACGGTACCATAAAAGTAAGCAAAGAAGAGGCTTTTGAATTTGCGCGCAGATCCGCCCGTGAAGAAGGAATCTTTATTGGAATTTCAAGCGGGGCCAGCCTCGCGGCCGTAAGTAAAAAACTTCCGGAACTTCCGAAAGGCGCAAAAGTTCTTACCTTCTGCTACGATACCGGTGAAAGGTACTTGTCGATAGACGATCTTTTTGTTACAAAGTAAGAATGCAATAATAATCTCTGTTGGGTACTCTGTGATTCCCTGTGTACAATTTCTTAAACCAAACGCACGGCGGAAACACAGAGATTTCTATGGTTAAACCAAATGTTC
>CAYOLQ010000162.1:4066-6523 GCA_964404825.1 uncultured Chitinophaga sp. | reverse complement strand
GACCGCACCCGGAAAGTATCGCACCTTATCTTGACAGAAAAGGGGATAAAACTTACAGCCCAGACAAATACCAAAAGCCGATTCGAAAAACAGGAATATAAGGAAAATGAGGCAAATAAGTCCGGTGATAATACTAAAGGCATTTACAATATTAAAAAAGACGAACATCGCTGATGCCAGCACAACACCAATAATCCAGGCAAACTTTTTCTGTGCAGCACCCACATATTCAGGTGTTTGATTACGCACAAAAAGCCGGCCCAGAATAAGACTCGGAGCAAATCTGGGATTGATAAATACCCGGATTAAAAAGTCTGTAAGGAAGATTGAAATAACATATTTTATTGGAATAAAGTTTCCCTTAAACACAATAAACATAAGGGAAAGAAACGTAGCAAGAAACAGTATCCCTGCGGCTGCGCGTATCTCTCTCTCGTTTAAAACCGGGATATCGAATCCCTCAACGTCTTCACCAAATTTGATTATTTTATTCATATTTCTATTTATAGTTTTATTCTCCAAAGACAAATATGGACTTTAATTAATTAATTTCAAATTACTAACACCACCTTTAAAACTCAGGTATAAGTTTTCATTTTTGCCCGATCTTTATTTTACTTTAGTGCTTCACTTTAATAAATGAATCAATGCCCCGGACAAGAAACATTGTTTGACAAAGCAGTATAAAAATTAGTAAAATGGAAATTCATATCTACTAAATTTACAATATCACGAATAAAACAAATACTGTTCTTTATACAGGTGTAACAAATGATTTGATAAGACGTTGCCATGAACATAAAAATAAACTTATCAAGTGATTTACTGAAAAGAATAATGTTAACAAATTGGTTTATTTCGAGGTATTTGACTTTATTGATTTAGCAATAAAAAAGGAAAAACAGATTAAGGCATACTCCGGAAGCAAGAAAGATGCCCTGATTGACAAAGTTAACCCGAGCCGGACCGAGTTGTTAAAAGATCGCGTAATTGCAAAGATTCCGAACGAACTGAAGAATCTCTCAGAAGACAATGAGTAAGGGGCCAAAACCCTATTGTAAACTCCAGGTTACCCCATTCTTCAATTTATATTCTAAGATTCCATAATCCTTATTCACATATAATCGGACCAAATCACCTTCAGAAATAGTAACATAATCATAAACATTCTTGTAGGTTTTATGATTTATTTCAACAGAGTCAATAACATCATTTGTATCAAAAAGAGAATTATTAATCCCGTACCAGTCAACTTTGGGTGAAAAATCCCTGACGGAATCTCTTGGCATGTCCGTATAGCCAATAGTTAATCTTATATACTCACCGTATTGCGGTATACCACCATACATAGTCCCATCACCAAACGTAACCGGGTTGTAATTTAAATATTGAGCAAGACCAGTTTGTTGTATGTATGAGCTATCATTTGTATGGCAAAAATAAAAAGCCTGAAATTCCCATTTTGCTGAAGGATCTTTACCATCCGAACCGCCTAAAGCCTGCCTGTAGGTACCTTCTATTTTTAATACACAGTAAAGAGTATCCGTTTCGCCTTTGCTGCTGCTATAAATCAACACTGCATTCTGCTGCAAATTTGATTTGTTTTCCAAAGGCAAAGAGTAATATTCATTTTCTTTTTCCTGGAACAATAAACCACAGGAAACTGATGTAAAAAGAAACAGAATGATGGCAATGTTTTTCATAATCTTAGGTTTAGATTTCCCGGACTGATTAAAATTAATAAAACCAAACACAAAAGTTAAATTTAAAGAACTTATTTATGTAACTTTTTCATAATAAGAAACATTAAGTAATAATTCCCTTGTTAAAACGCACCCTTTGATAATTACACGAACGGGTTTTGTTTCATTTAAATTCTGTAGAAATAAAACGTTTTTATATAATCTAAATGTAATAAATATATTACTTTTGAATGAAAGGATTGTTGAATGCCATTTTAAAACAAGCAGGTAAAACTCAGAGATGATGAAAAAGCCTAAAATTACTATGACAATTCTTAAAGAAGAATCAGGCTACAGTGCTTATACAAAGCTTAAGGATCGCTTTATAAGCACCCAGGGAGAAAATTTTGACGATCTGAAAGTAATGATACCCGATGCAATTAATCTTGCTTTTGAGGATAAAGCTTATATATATTCCATTGATGAAATTGAGTTCGGATACGATCTGGAAAGTTTCTTTGACTTTTACAAGGTTATTAATGCAAAGGCTCTATCCAAACGAATAGGTATGAATCAAAGCTTATTGGCTCAGTATATCAGAGGAATAAAGAAGCCTTCAACCGCCCAGAGTAAAAGGATTCTGGAAGGTGTACATCAGATTGGAAGAGAGTTGTGCGAAGTTCGGATTCTGCTTTAAGAGAATTATTTAATGATAATTCTTTGTGAGGGAGATATAATAAATAATTTAGTTTATTTTTAGTACCACTAAAAACTA
>CAYOLQ010000162.1:1440-4056 GCA_964404825.1 uncultured Chitinophaga sp. | reverse complement strand
AGCAGATCGGAAGAGAGTTGTGTGAGGTTCGCTTTTTGCTTTAATAAAAGAATTATTACTGATTATTCCTTGTAGGGGACAAAAACTTAATATTTTAGTTTATTTTTAGTACCACTAAAAACTACTAATTATTCTGATAATGAACGCCCCCTCAGCGAAAGTATCTGTTATTGAAAAGATTGGCTATAGTCTTGGTGACCTTGCTGCCAATCTGATTTTTCAAACCCTTATGACATTTATCGCATTCTTTTATACCGATGTGTATAAAATTCCACCGGCAACTGCTTCAGCCATAATTTTTGCCGGGGGAATGATTGGTGCATTTTTCAACCCTGTTATGGGTATTATTGCCGACCGTACCAATACCCGGTGGGGGAAGTTTCGTCCCTGGATATTATGGACAGCCATTCCTTTCGGAGTAATTGCGATGCTGGCATTCAGCACCCCGGATTTCAGCGCCCGTGGAAAAGTAGCCTATGCCCTGATTACCTATACTTTACTGGTAATAACCTATTCGGCTAATAATCTGCCGTATGCCTCCCTGAGCGGTGTTTTGACAGGCGACATGGCTGAACGAAACAGCATATCCTCCTATCGTTTTGTTGCGGTAATGATAGCCCAGTTTATCGTACAGGGTTTACTGATGCCACTGGTGCTTATCCTCGGTGATGGAGATAAAACCAAAGGATTTGAAAGTACCATTACCATATTTGCTGTAATGGGAGTTATTTTCTTCTTTATAACTTTTCTTACAACCAAAGAAAGAATCATTCCCAAACCCGAACAGAAATCAAGCGTGAGGGAAGACCTGGGTGATCTCATAAGAAACAAACCCTGGATTGCCATGCTTGTAATGACCATCTTCATATTTATAACCCTGGCACTTAAAGGTGGGATGTATGTTTACTATTTTGAGAATTACCTGAGTGAGCACCATCTGGCCTTGTTTCTTGAGAATATTGGCTTTAACGGTTTTATCAACAATCTGAACGGCCTGCTGACCAGCATGGGTCTGAATGGTTTTACCTGGCCCGAGGATGCCCCGACATCAGGTTTTAGCCTTTTCAATTCCGGCGGGATTATAATGATGATAGTCGGAATTGCTTTTTCCAAAACACTCGCTGATCGGTTTGGAAAACGGGATGTTTTCGGTGTAAGCCTTTTCCTGTCGGCTCTCTGCCTGCTTATGTTTTATTTTTATCCGCCTCAGTCCATTTCACTTGTGTTTATTACCCAGCTGGTGCATGGCTTTTTTTATGGTATTTCAACCCCGCTTTTATGGGCTATGATTGCCGATGTGGCAGATTACTCCGAATGGAAAAATAAACGCAGGGCAACAGCAATCATCTTTTCGGCAATGATTTTTGGTCTGAAAGCCGGACTTAGTATCGGCGGTGCACTCGTTGCCGGGATACTGGCCATTTACGGGTATAAAGAGGGACTGGCTCTTCAGAATCCTGAAACAATTAACGGCATAAAACTTTCATTAAGCGTTTTTCCAACTCTGACATTCTGTTGCAGTGTAGCGTGCCTTTTCTTTTATGAAATCAATAAGAAAAAAGAGGTTCAGATTCAACAGGAGCTTTCGGAGAGGAGAAGAAAAGAAAAATAACCAAACCATAAACACCATGAAAAACCATCCAAATTCAATCATTATGCCGGCATTATTAATCATCATTTTCTTCACATCCTGCACAATGGATTCCTCGCCGGATACGCTGAAAGAAGCTCTGGCCGGGAAATTTTATATTGGAACCGCACTGAATGCCGATCAGATTACCGGTAAGGATACCGCCTCGGTCCGGGTTATTAAGGAGCAGTTTAGTGCAATTGTTGCCGAAAACTGCATGAAAAGCGGCCCGATTCATCCCAAGGAAAATGAATATGACTTCGCACTGGCCGACCAGTTTGTTGATTTTGGAGTTCAGAATGATCTTGTTGTAACCGGTCATACTCTCGTCTGGCATTCACAGGCTCCCCTGTGGATGTTCACAGACAGTCTGGGTATGGATGTTTCAAAGGAACTATTGATCAGCAGAATGAAAGAACATATTACCACTGTAGTTGGCAGGTATAAAGGAAAAATAAAAGGCTGGGATGTGGTAAATGAGGCTATCGAAGATGACGGTTCTTTCCGGAAAACCAAATATTATGAAATTCTCGGGGAAGATTATATCCGGATGGCTTTTGAATTTGCGCATGAAGCCGATCCCGATGCAGAACTTTATTACAATGACTATTCAATGGCACTTCCGGGCAGGCGTAACGGGGTTGTTGAGATGGTGAAAAAATTACAGGCTCAGGGTATTAAAATTGATGGTATTGGAATGCAGTGTCACATAGGCCTTGATCACCCGGAAATAAGCGAGTTTGAGAAAAGTGTGGAAGCTTTCAAAGCTTTGGGTGTAAAAGTTATGATCACAGAGATGGATATTTCGGTATTGCCCTGGCCGGATTATAATGTGGGAGCAGAAATTTCAAAAAGTTTCGAATACCAGAAGTCGCTGAATCCTTACGCGGAAGGTCTGACCGATTCGATAAGTACAGCGCTTGAAAACCGTTACCTCGATTTTTTCAAACTATTCCTGAAACACAAGGATGTAATTACACGAGTTA
>CAYOLQ010000162.1:0-1430 GCA_964404825.1 uncultured Chitinophaga sp. | reverse complement strand
TACTACATGGGGAGTGAGTGACGGTCAATCCTGGAAAAATAATTTCCCTGTACGGGGACGTACTGATTATCCCCTTTTATTCGACCGTAATCTTCAGCCAAAACCGGTGGTTAAAAAAATAATTGAGGAGGCCGGAAAATACTGATCTGACACATCATTTTAATTCCGGGAAATATTTTTCCGGTACAGGTAATTTATCGGAACTGCAAACAGTAACATAAAATCAGCTGATGAAAAAACCACGCTACCTTGTCGACCATTTATATACGGCCGATCCGGCCGTTCACATCTTCCATGGCAAAATCTTTATTTATCCTTCCCATGATATTGAATCGGGTATTCCTGAAAACGATAATGGCGATCATTTTGACATGCGCGATTACCATGTCTTTTCGATGGAATCGATTGATGGACCCGTGACCGATCATGGGGTGGCACTTGATGTCAGGGATATTCCCTGGGCAGGGCGACAGCTGTGGGACTGTGATGTGGCCTTCAGAAATAATAAGTATTACCTGTATTTCCCGTTAAAGGATAAAACGGATATCTTCAGGATAGGTGTCGCCATCAGTGATAAGCCCGAGGGCCCGTTTATACCTCAGGATGCTCCGATAAAGGGAAGTTACTCAATTGATCCCTGCGTTTTTTGCGACAAGGATGGTTCATATTTCATGTATTTTGGTGGCCTCTGGGGTGGTCAGCTTCAGCGTTACCGGAACAATAAGGCCATTGAATGTGGACACGAACCTCCTGATGCTGAACCTGCTTTACCTTCCCGGGTTGTAAAACTCAGCGAAAACATGCTGGAATTTGGAGAAACCCCGCGTGATGTCATAATTCTGGATGAGAAAGGAAATAAATTAAAAGCAGGTGACCATGATCGTCGATTCTTTGAAGCTTCCTGGATGCACCTATACAAGGGCTCATACTACTTCTCTTATTCCACCGGAAATACACATAAAATATGCTACGCGGTTGGAGATAATCCTTATGGTCCCTTTACTTATAAAGGCGTCGTTCTTACTCCGGTAACAGGCTGGACCACGCATCATTCAATTGTTGAGTTTCAGGGGAAATGGTATTTGTTTCACCACGACAGCGTTCCTTCAGGAGGAAAAACCTGGTTACGAAGTTTGAAGGTTATTGAACTGGAATACAATGATGACGGGACCATTAAAACCATAGATGGCGGAGGGAAATAATTGTTATTTTTCTGGTCTATTTGAATGATATTTCATTCATTAATTGCATATTAGTCTCATATAAATAAATCGTTTATGCTTTTTTACCACAAAGTGCACAAAGAGAAAAACACAAAGTTCACTATGTGTAATGTAAAGAATTATAGTGTTTAATTGAAACTTTGTGTCCTTTGTGTAAATCTTGGTGGCCTTTGTGGTTAATTTTTTTTACCATACTAAGTGAAAAAC
>CAYOLQ010000161.1:0-6710 GCA_964404825.1 uncultured Chitinophaga sp. | reverse complement strand
GTTTTTGGAAGCACTCAGGAATTCATTTATGTGGAGGGACACTCCGGGGATAATACCTATGAGGAAATGCTCAGGGTAAAAGATAAATATCCCGGGAAAAATATTAAAGTGTTTAAGCAAACCGGCAAGGGTAAGGGAAATGCTGTTCGTGAAGGCTTTGATGCGGCAACAGGAGATGTTTTGATGATTCTCGATGCTGACCTTACCATGCCTCCCGAACATCTTCCGGCCTATTATGAGGCACTTGCCTTCAACAAGGGCGAGTTTATAAACGGAAGCAGACTTATTTATCCCATGGAAAAAGAATCCATGAGGTTCCTGAATCTTCTCGGAAACAAATTCTTCAGCCTTGTATTCACCTATCTTTTGGGCCAGAGGCTAAAAGATACGCTGTGCGGAACAAAAGTATTGTTTAAGGATGATTATAATAAAATTATAGAGAATCGTCATTACTTCGGGGATTTTGATCCGTTTGGCGATTTCGATCTCCTGTTCGGAGCGGCAAAACTTAACCTGAAAATTGTTGAAATACCTATCCGTTACAGGGAAAGGGAATACGGTTCAACGCAGATAAGCAGGTTCTCTCATGGCTGGCTGCTGTTGAAGATGTGCTTTTTTGCTGCCCGCAAAATCAAATTTACCTGATTGAATTAAACGATACCAGAGCTTATTTCTATTCGGATGCTGTCAGGTGCAGGAATCCGGTCATGAACACCAATGGGCCATTCCAGTTAATTGCAATTTCATTGGAAGCATAGCTTCCTTCCACATCCAGGTAAGCTTTGGCAGGTGCTGAAGAAGGATATTTTAAACCAGACGGATTCCTTTCGCTCTCACCATCCTGCATTTCGCCATTCGGACCACCTGCAACCCATCCGGGTATTGGATCTGTAATGCCATCAGCAGCACTTAAGCGATGATGAGGAAACATGGTGGATTTTGAACCGAAGCCTGTAACAAATGAAATTCCAGGTGCATTCTTGCCAAAAATGTAATCGGTTGTCTCAATGGCAGCATTCAGGTATTTTTTGTCATTTGAGATTTTATAGGCCTGTGCAAAAATGATCCCCAAATCAAGAACATCGCTGTTCGAACCCCATACAAATGTATTCAAAGGCTGACGATACGGGTTTTTTTCAAGATTCGCGATTTGGATATCAGCCTCAGCAAGGATTGCACCGGAGATACTGGTTTTTTCCGGTTCGGGTAATTTGGATCCGGGTACAAGAAGGGCATAATAACCAAGATTTTTTAGGTAGTTTTTCCAGTTTTCACTCGGAATAAATGCAAAATCTACCTTATTGGCAGTAATATATTCCAGGTAAGCGGGTTCTCCTGTGCTGGTATAAAGCTGCGCTCCTGCCCAGTAAAAATCACCTTTAAAATCGTTACTTCCGTATCCTCCGGTAAAAATATCTTCAGGATTTCTGAATTCAACATCCGGATTCTTCAGTGCCCAGTTCCAGGCGAGTTTGGCTTTCTGAATATAGGTTTCGGAAAGTGAAGGATCTATATTCTTCCAGATTCGTGCCGCCTGCGCAAACATTGCAGCAAAGTTAAGTGCGGAACTGGTTGATTTTCCTACAACAAATCTCTCCGATGTATCATCCTGGGGTTTGATAAACCCGGAAAAACTCTTTGAAGTGAGTTTGAAAAAAACTCCCCCGTCGGTATCCTGCATGGTTTCCGCCCAGTCCAGTTCGTATTTTATTTCATCGAGTAAATCACTAACTCCATTTCCGCTTTCAGGGATATTCAAATAATTGTCGGGCACCGACTCCGGAAAATTCTCGAAGAAAGTAAGCATAGTACTTACTGTAACACCTGCATTTACTATGTATTTGTTATAATCTCCCGCATCGTACCATCCCTTTGGTGAGCTCATTGAACCTGTTTTTTTCCCTGAAGAGGGATGATAGAAACATTTATCATCGGGATGTGCCACGGGATGATTAAATTTTCCTGCATATTTTTCCTCAATGGCCATGGATGCCCTTTGAAGATAAAAAGCTTTTATGGATGCCTTAAATACATCTTCGTAAATTTCATCACCAATGGTAAACGGATATGAAACTCCGAGATCTTCGATGAATATGCGGTATTTCCCGGTTGATTTAAAAGCAGAAAAGTCAGCAATTTTTACTGTGTCGTTTGCTGATTCCCAGATTCCGTTTTCCACTAGATTTCCCGTGAATACTGAGTTTCCTGTCGAATCGATAAGCTGAAAATTCTCAGCCGATGAACTAACAACCACCACCTTTTTAACCGAGGCCGGGAGGTACCCCAACTGGTTTAAACGAATATTTTCGGAAGTGTCCTGAGTAGTTAAATCTATTTTACCCGATTTGCACTGCAGATTTATAAGGACTATTGAAACAAGGCTTACCAGCAGAAAGGATTTTTTCATACGTTTTAGTTTAGCTTTTAATACTCGTAAAGAATAATTCCTGACTCATCAGAATCATTCTTCAAAGCTTAAAAATATGGCTAAATTCTCAAAGTCCTTTCATATATTAATATTTTTTATATTTCTGTTTCACCTGGGAATTAATACCGGAAAGCTTTGAATAAACTTAAATTTAAAGCGCGCGGGCCCGAAAAAATGGCCGCGATCCCGATGTACATCGGGACTTGTGGGTAAAGGCCGGGATGATTTTTTCTTGATTTTTTTGTTTACTTTTTTCATCAAGAACTTAGCGAAGCGATCTCATGAACACCAATGAATTAAACACTTTGTGAATAAAAAAAGTAAATGCCTGTCCGGCACTAGGACATTAGAATATTGGATTATTATTTTTTATATTATACCATAATGCCCATAATTTACAAACTTCAAATCAAAATGGTTATCTCGAAAACAATGTTCCCCAGCCAAAAAAAGCAATATAATTACAACAACAATGCTTTAGGATAAAGAATATTATTCTCCAGATGAACATGAATATGCAAATCATCTTCAAATTGCTCCAGCAATTGTAACGCCACGCGGTAGGTGTTGCAGGCATCCTCCGGAATGTGATATCCCGCGGTAAGAACATTTATTTTATCCATGGCTCCGCCGGCAAACTCATGTTCAGCAGACATCCGTTGAATCTCCGATTTTATTACTGATTTTGCTTTCTGATTATTTTCTTTCTGAACTGTTTTGATGGCAGGGAAGAGGACATCTTCTTCGTTTCGCAGATGTTGTAAAAGTTCTTCATTAATTTTTTCAAATAACTCTGCAACTTCTATTAGTTCCTTGTGATGAGCACCATGTACCGATGCTATTTTTCGGGTATAGAAAACCAGTTCGGGCAAATTCTTCAAAACAAATTTGTGGTGTGTATTCATAATATAATCAGCCAGAAACCCCAGATCCCAATCCTTAAAATTATGAGTCTGACTGACAGGCTGATTTTCAAGATCACTGAGCTTCTGAACCAGACTGTTTGTATCGATTTCTTTTTCGGTACAGGCAGATTCCAGACTTTTATTGCCCCCGCAGCAAAAATCGATACCCGCGTTTTTGAATATTTCTGCAGCCCTGAAATCGGCTGTAACAATTTCCCCTATAGTTGTTTCTTTATAACTTAGTTTGTTTGTCATATCGGTTTATTTGAATTGTTTTATGCTGCAAATATACAAAATTTCTACAAAAAGACAAAAAGGTCCTTTAGTAATTACATATTTTATATTTATCTTTGGAAACGAATATACGATCCTGCTTTTCAACCTTATGTGTTATTGAAAAATATGAACAAATCTGCCGGATATATTGGTTTTCAGAAGTTTGCCCTGCCTGCTTATGTCTTTATTTTCGTGTTTTCACTGCTCAGTCTGGTGCAGGTTAAAATGATTAGCAATCCCATTCTTCTGGCAGAACGGTTTTATCCCGGGGGAGGGTGGATCGAGATTTTCTTTATTTCATTGTATGGTGGTTTTGTGATATATAAAATGCAAAATCCTATGAATGTTCCGCGATGGAGGCGAATTACGTGGACCATTTTTGCAGTTGTATTTTTCCTTCAACTGGCTATCGGTATTTCGGGAGCCGAAAAGTTTCTGATGACCGGAAAACTTCACCTGCCAATTCCAATGATGATTATTGCCGGACCCATTTACCGGGGTCAGTTATCGGTTATGACACTTCTATTCCTGAGTACAATAATTTTAACCGGTCCGGCCTGGTGCAGTCATCTCTGTTATTTTGGGGCTTTTGATTCTCTGGCTTCAAAAAACAAAACGCGCAGGGCAGGACTTAAAAACAAAAAAGCAATTAAGTCAACTCTTTTGATCCTGGTAATTGCAGTTACACTTCTGCTGCGTTGGCTGAATGTACCTTTGCTGACTGCAACCCTGATTGCTGTTGGGTTTGGTATTACCGGGATAGGAATTATGATTTGGTATTCCCGCAAAGCAGGAAAAATGGTGCATTGTACAATGTATTGTCCCGTTGGAACAGTTGTAAATATTACCAAACAGGTTAATCCCTTTCGTTTATATATCGATAGCAGCTGCACACTCTGCATGAAGTGCACAAGTTTCTGTAAATTCGATGCATTGAACATCAAGGATATAAAAAATAAAAAACCGGATTTCAGTTGCACATTATGCGGAGATTGCCTTGCAGCCTGTCGTGATAATTCAATTAAATACAGATTTCTTAAACTGAATCCCGAAACTGCACGAAAACTTTACCTTTTCCTTACCATCTCCATGCATGCAATCTTCCTTGCAATGGGAAGGTTATAACATCTTTCCGGGGAAGTACCACTAATTTAGCCAGATCGAAAAATTTAATAAAAAATTAAGAAGGAATCTGTGTGATTGTTTAAAATCATTTCGCATATTTGCGAAATGTAAAAATGATTCATTATTTCTTAAATAAATTATATGACGAAAGCTAAGGCGGATTTTACAGAACGGCAGAAGAAAATGGCGCTTTTTGCCAAAGCACTTAGTCATCCTGCACGGATTTATATTGTGGAACGACTCTCGGAGTACAAAGATTCCTGCTGCACAAGCGGTGAAATGATTGGCGAAATTCCTATTGCCCGATCCACTTTGTCACGGCATCTGAAGGAACTGAAATATTCAGGACTGATTCAGGGTGATATTGAACCTCCCTTCATAAAATACTGTCTGCATAAGGAAAACTGGGAACTTGCAAGGAAATTGTATAGCGAACTTTTTGATAAAAACATAATTGACAATTGTAAAACATAAGAAAATGAATGTACTTATTTTATGCACAGGAAACAGTTGCCGGAGCCAGATGGCTCATGGTTTTCTTCAATCGTTTGATAAAAACCTGAAAGTAGAATCTGCCGGTACATTCCCTGCCCCTCAGATAAATCCAAAAGCTGTTTTGGTAATGAAGGAGATTGGTATCGATATCAGCAATCATACACCCAATAAGGTCGATCAGTTTATTCACGAAGATTGGGATTATGTGATTACCGTATGCGACGATGCCAATGAAACCTGCCCGATTTTTCCGGGAAAGGTTAAGCACCGGCTGCATATTGGCTTCGAAGATCCATCGCATGCCAAAGGTTCTGATGAGTTTATCATGAGCGAATTTCGCCGGGTAAGGGATTTGATAAAAGAAGGCTTTTATGAATTTTACAAGTCTGTTCATCAGTAATGCATTATTATGTAATAATCTGAAATAAAAACCAGGCATATGAAACCAGAAGAATTAAAACTTGTAGTTAAAGAAAAGTACGGGGAAATTGCCCGTAAAGCAGACAAAAATGATAGTTCGTCTTGTTGCGGAAGTTCCGGATGTTGCCAAGACGTAGACTACACCATGATGAGCGATAGTTATGAAAAAATGCAAGGGTATAATCCCGATGCAGATCTGGGTCTGGGTTGCGGGATTCCGACTGAATATGCACAAATTAAAAAAGGTGATACCGTTATAGATCTGGGCTCAGGTGCAGGCAATGATTGCTTTGTGGCACATTCTCTGGTGGGTGATAGCGGTAAAGTTATCGGCATTGATATGACCGAAACCATGATTGAAAAGGCCAATTCAAACAACCAGAAGCTGGGATTTAAAAATATAGAATTCCGTTTGGGCGATATCGAAGAGCTGCCTGTTGATAGCAATTTCGCAGACGTTGTTATTTCTAATTGTGTTTTGAACCTTGTACCCGACAAAAGCAAAGCTTTCGCAGAAATTTACAGGGTTTTGAGAAAGGGCGGACATCTTTCGGTTTCCGACATTGTACTCAAAGGAGAACTTCCGGTAAAAATCAGAGAGGCTGCTGAAATGTACGCCGGCTGCGTTTCCGGTGCGATGCAAATCGGTGATTACCTGGAAACAATGAGCAACAGCGGTCTGATGAATATAAGAGTTCAAAAGGAGAAACTTATCAATGTTCCTGATGAAATGATTCTCAAATACCTGAGTCCTGAAGACCTTAAGCTATATAAAGGAACGGGAAACGGTATTTTCAGCATTAACGTCTATGCTGAGAAGCCCTAATATTTAGAACAAAAAAGTTTTGAATAAACTAAAGTCTCTTGCGCGAGGGCCCGAAAAAATGGCCGCTGGCCTGAGGGCCTTGTGGGTAAAGGCCGGACAACAATAACAATAATCAATATAATGACCGAAGCAAAAAAAATCGGCTTCTTCGAGAAGTATCTTACTATCTGGGTTGCCGCATGTATCGCCGGAGGAATACTCATTGGTTCCGTTGCAGGAGATACCATGCAGTTTT
>CAYOLQ010000160.1:0-6717 GCA_964404825.1 uncultured Chitinophaga sp. | reverse complement strand
TGAGCAAGAGGGTGGTAAAAAAACCAAATACGCAATTCAGACCTCCTCTTGCCCGGTACTCACACTGTTGCTACAACAGCAAGAGTATTTAGCAAGAGGGTGGTAAAAAAACCAAATACGCAATTCAGACCTCCTCCTCTTGCTCGAGTCTCAAACTGTTGCTGTCTTCCTCGCCCGGGTCTCAAACTCTTGCTGTCTTCCTCGCCCGGTACTCACACTGCTGATGAACAGCAACAGCAAGAGTATTGAGCAAGAGGGTGGTAAGCAAACCCCTAATTAAATTCAGACCTCCTCTTGCCCGGTACTCACACTGTTGCTGTTCTTCCTCTTGCCCGGTACTCACACTGTTGCTGTTCCTCCTCTTGCCCGAGACTCTTGCTCTTGCTAGTATAGCAAACCGCATTCGTTTACCCTAAAAGCAATCCGAAAATATGATACTTTAGATTTAATCCATGACAGAAATGAATAGCAGTGTAAAATCTCCCTGCTGAAAAAGGAAGAAATCTGAAAGCTTGTCATACTTTAGTCGTTTGGCCCGGTACTTGAAGCTACTGTAGAATCAGTTAAATTTATACCGGAGGTGTTTATTATGACCGATAAGGATATACAATCATCCTATTCCCTGATATGCAGCAATCTTGCAAAGCGCAGACTGAAACCTGCTCTTGATCTGCTGGAGAAGCTCATTGCTGATACCAGCTTTGGAATTTACCGGGATGAGTGGCAGAGGATGAACGACACCTACCATAACATGTTGAAATATACCGTGGAAGGCATCTTCGATCCGGAACGGCAAAAAGTGTACTACAAACTTATTACTTCTGTTTTTGAACTGACAGATACCCTCCATGAAGCCCTGAAGCTGAAATATTCCTCCGGGTATGAAAACGAGAAGAAACGGGTATACAGCAAGGGACAGGCATATGGGCCCGTGTTATTTATGAAAGATCTTGAGGAACTTTACTCCCCTGCTCCGGATGTAAAGGCTGAAACCCGCGAAGAAAAGGAAGTATCCGGGGATAAAGCAGTGAACGGCAAGGCTAAAAGAATATTTTACCATGTGTGGTTAACCAACAAGTTGTCGCAGGAGGAAATTCAAAACCTGAACCGTTTTTTGCAGAATCCTTCAATCCCGCTCCACCTTCGGTCATTCGTGGTATCAGCACTTATGCTCAGCCTCCTGCGTTTTTTTGACCAGGGGAAATTCGGCATATTAATCGATCAGAGCATTTCCGGAGAACCTGAAATCAGCCAGCGTGCACTTGCAGGACTTCTCATTAATCTGTATAAATATGATCCCCGGCTTGAATACTATCCTGAGATCCTTGCGCGATTGAAGATACTGTTCGGGAATACTCATGTCAGGCGCAATACAGAAACCCTCATCAAGCAGTTTATAAGAAGCAAAGGGACTGAAAAGCTGCAACAACGTATCCGGGAAGAGTTTCTGCCCGGCATCATCAGCATCAGCACGAACCTGAAGGACAAGATCAGGCTTGACAAGTTAATGGAAGAGGGTTTGACAGAAGACGGAAATCCTGACTGGGAGAATCTGTTTAAAGACTCCCCCGGGATAATGCAGAAAATGGAAGAATTCTCTGAGATGCAGATGAAAGGAGATGATGTGCTGATTGCATCCTTCTCCATGCTGAAGTCCTTCCCGTTTTTCGATGATGCGGCCAACTGGTTTATGCCCTTTTTCCCGGGAAATCCGGATATCGAGGAGATTATGGGTCCGGGGGAGCTTCAGATACGGCAGCTTGTGAATGCTGTGGATTTTTCACCCTTGTTGTGTAATTCGGATAAATATTCTTTCTGCTTCAGTATTATGAAACTCCCCGAAGAGAATATCCGGATGATTTCACAGGCTATTATGGCTGAAATGGAGCAGTTTAAAGAGCTTACCGCGGATGAGGATCTGCTTAACCGGGATCAGAAGCCGGAACTTATCTCCAACCAATGCATACAGGATCTGTACCGGTTTTATAAACTATACCCGCGCAAAGCCGATTTTGAGGATATCTTTGCCTGGCGGATGGACTTCCATCACAAACATGCTTTGGCGGATCTGTTTACTGAAGATCCCCTGATGATGCTTACCATTGCGGAATATTATCTTTCCCGGGATTATTATGAAGAAGCCGCCGGAATTTTCAGTTCCCTGCCCGATGATGAAAAGACCGGGGAGATCTGTCAGAAGCTGGGCTGGTGTTATCAGAAAACCGGTGATTTCAAATCTGCCCTGGAGCATTACCTTAAAGCAGAATTATTCGGGAATTCAACCATCTGGACACTGAAAAAGATCGCTCTTTGTTACCGCAACCTGAAAATGCCCGACAAAGCTCTTGAGTATTACCAGGCTGTGGAAAAGGAAGATCCGGAAAACCAGGGAGTTCAGCTCAATATAGGTCATTGTCTGCTTGAACTGAACCGTTATGAAGAGGCCCTGAAATGTTACTTTAAACTGGAGTATCTCTCACCCGGAAACAGCAAGGTTTGGCGGCCTATCGGCTGGTGTTCATTTATTACAGGGAACAAGTCTCAGGCTGAAAAGTATTTTTTGAAGCTTGTGGATGACGAGGCCGGCAAGCACGACTTTTTAAGTATGGGGCACGTGCAGTGGAGCCTGGGGCATCGGAAAGCAGCACTAGACTATTACCTTAAATCGATGGGTGAAAACGGATTTACGGAAGAGGAATTTCTGGGGATATTCGACGAAGACCTTCCCCATCTTCTCAGTCAGGGAATTGATAAGGATGATATTCCTATCATGCTCGACCAGCTGAGGTATTATAAGGCGGGCTGAGATTCCGGAAAAACAGAACCATTGCCCGGGGTTTGCTTACTGATCAGTATTCTGGAATTAAATGAGTTATTAGAGCAACGTTACCATTTACCTGCGGTATGGCTATAGTTTACAAAAACATCCTCAAACCTGTTCCCGCCAGACAGCGCGCGACATCATTTCAATAAGGTAATTCAAAGAAAAATCTGATTCATGCAAATTACTTTGGATAATTTGATAATTATCTTGAATTTGCTGATTCAATTGTTCATGGATGGTAATATATTTTACCATGAAAAAAAAGCTTTTTTTTGGCCTCGCACTGCTTATCGGGATTCCTGCGGTACTTCAGTCACAGTCTGAAGAAAATCCACAGGCTTTGTTTATGCTGGGGGCCAGGTATCACAGGGGTTTTATTATTCAGCACACTGAAAAGCTTAAGGAAGAGATCACCCAATCGAATCCGTGGTGTATCGAGATGGATGTCAACTGGCATTTGCGTAAAAGAAATGTCTGGGAATATTGCTATTGTTACCCCCGGACCGGATTTTCAGTTATGTACACCAATTTCGATCTTCCTGAAGTTCTGGGCAGTGCCGTGTCTGTGTATACTTTTATCGAACCCTATATCCGTGCCGAAAAAAGACTGAGTTTTTCGTTCCGCTTCGGACTGGGACCGGCTTTTCTTACAAAAGTTTATGATGAAAATTCCAATCCGGATAACCTCTTCTTCAGCAGTCATTTGAGTTTTGTGGCACTTCTTAACTTTGCCGGTAATTACCGGCTGACGGATCAGTTATTTTTCCGCTTAGCGGGAAATTTTAATCATATATCCAATGCGGGTTATTCAGAACCAAATCTGGGCATGAACTTTCCTTCTGTTAACCTGGGTTTTGATTATTATTTCGATAAAAGGCAATTTTACCACAGGGAAAAAGTTCATGATCCGGAAAGTAAGGCTGCGAAAAACAGGTTTGATTTTACTCTGGCACTTGCTGCCAAACCAACCACTTCAGGCATCGATGCAAAAAGGTACCCGGTTTATGGTCTGGGAATAAATTACAGCAGGGTAACAGGAAGGATCATGGCTTTGGATGCAGGATTGGAATGGGTAAACGATTTGTCAATCAGGGAACATATCCGGGAGATAAATATGACAGACCCGTCGGGTAATTATCCCGATCATAACCGCATCGGAACCCTGGCGGGAATTGAATGGCTGTTCGGGAGGTTTATTTTTTACCAGCAACTGGGCTATTATATTTATTCGCCTGTTAAAGCCAATAATATTTTTTATCAGCGATACGGACTGAATTTTAAGATTAATAATTATTTTTTCGCGGGTGTCAATATTAAGGCTCACGGTCAGGATGCTGATTTTATGGACATACGAACAGGATTCAGCTGGAAAAACAGCCGGAAGTGATTTGTTGTCAATCGGGGAGTTGATCAGCAAGAGCAAGGGTATTGAGCAAGAGGGTGGTAAGTATACCAGATACCTAATTCAGACCTCCTCTTGCCCTATTCTCAAACTGTTGCTGTTTTCAAAAGCCTATTCTGGATTTCGCGTGTAACCGGTCCCGCTTTACCCTTGCCTATTTTCTGTCCATCCAGCATAACCACCGGAGTAACCTCTCTGGTGGTGCTGCTCAGGAACATCTCGTCGAAATCGTATCTGATCTGAGCATCGATATCTTCAACAGAAATCTCCGGAAACAAGGATAAAATCTGCTTTCGGGTAATTCCAGAGAGAATATTTGAAGCGGGAGTACTTATACGGCCATCTTTCACAAAAAAGAGGTTTGCGCGGGAGGCTTCGGAAATATGGTGGGTATAATACATCTGGTCGACAGCCGAAAATTCCTTCATCTTCTTCTGCAGCCGCATGGAATTAAAATAATACAGAGTTTTTGCTTCCGGGTTAGGTCTGGCAAACTTTTCAGAGATAAGGTTCACCCCGTTTTCAAAAATTTCTTTTGATGGGCGTTTCCAGTCCAGGTTCAGGATCAGCAGGTTTGGTGATCCGGTTACCGATTCGAGGGTATCGGAATATCCCCCCGAAAGCATAAGCTTAAATGCCCCGTTTCTCATGCCATTCATTTCCTGGAGACTATAAATTACGGACTTGAGTTCATTACGATTCAGGCTGATTTCAATTTCAGCAATTTCCGCAGAGCGAAAAAAACGGTCGAGATAATCATCGAGCCAGAGGAGTGAGCCATTTCTGCATCTGAAAAAATCGAATACCCCATAACCACGCTGGAAGAGCAGGTCGGAGACATGGATGCTAAGATTTTCGTATTTCAGAAAATCGCCGTTGAAGTAACAAACTGATGAAGTGTTCATTGAGGAAAATTAAATATCGAACATAGTTCAAGGTAAAGAATCTTTCTTGTTGTATTATTAATTTCACTTGAGTTGGTCAATGAAATCTCCGAAATCGAGTATTCTCTGACTATTGGCTTTAGAAAAAAGCAAATGTTCAAAATCTTTTGACTTATGTTTCAGATCAACATTGGGTAATAGCTCCGAAATGGAAACTTTCAAATCAGCCATATTTTTAATCCCATACCTGGGAGTAAGAAAGGAGTAGGCAGGCATTGTCTGACTCAATAAAAACATTGCATCATAGAAATCCCTTCCTTTTTGTCTTGACAATAAGGCCGAGAGTTTCATTGCACAGATTACATCATCTGCCGGTACCGGAAATGAAAAATATAAGCCACAACCTTTTATACTAACCATTTTATGTTGGTAATCTGTCTGTTGATCCTGACATTCAACTTTTATCAGGAATCGTTCCTCTTTATATCCTGATAATCCAAGATCAAAAAGCAGTGATGGGAAGTAGAAATTTCGTCGGAAAGCTTTCAACTTTTCGTTTGGTTTGTCAAGAATTTCAGTCTTAATGCCGGATTTCAAAAGAAATTCAAGTATGGAATTCGTCATGTCCAAAAACTCTTGTTTTGACATCAGCTTACAATCGAAATCCAGATCTTCTGAAAACCGGTCAATACCTTTTATCAGCCTGAGATTAGTTCCCCCGATAAAAATGACCTTCTTCACGTATTTCGTTGTTGCTAAAAAATCCAGAATCATCAATTGCAAATACTCTTTCAGCATATATTTGCGAAATCCAGGATTCGCTCTGAGATTAGGAGGAAAAAAATTTGCAATTTGTTCTATGGTTAGCATTGCATATTTTATTTATTGAAAATTAGTAAAAACCAGCTTCAATCTCTTTTCAAGTGCTTTACTTTTAATCTGATTTGAATACTCATTTATCAGATTTAAATCAAGATTATTATGCATAAAATCCATGTCCAGTCGTAATTCCTCAATATCAGATTTAGTTTTATAAAATGGATAGAGATACAATAAGTCAATTAATGCTTTTTCTGGCTTTGCTAAAAGAAATGAATGAGTTTCGGATATCTGTCTGTTGTCATAACCAAACATCAGTTCCTGGCGAACCGATTTATAGGAATACTCGCCAAATGTGTTTATAAATGTGGCCGTCTTCATAGTGGTCACGCTTGTAACTTGCACAACCGACTCAGGTATAATTCCATAGAAAGCTAATGCTGAGTGCAGACTAATATAAGAAGGACGGTAAATACGGTTAGCAATATACCAGGCGAAGTTTGATTTGGTCTTATATTCCGGAAAGGTGTAAAAACCATTGCGAAGTTTTATTAAAAATCCCTTCTTAACCCATCGGCCCATATTATTTTTGTCAAAATCTGGCTGCCAGGCATAAATCTGATTGCTGCTAAGGCATCCCAATTCAAACCACTTGCTTCTAAATTCCTGAAAATTCATAATTTTATTCCGGTTATTCCGCAAATATAAGGAATATTAGAAATATAACAGCAAGAGCAAGAGCAAGAGTTTTGAGTTTTGAGGTGGAAAGTATACCAACAATTTAATTC
>CAYOLQ010000159.1:0-6753 GCA_964404825.1 uncultured Chitinophaga sp. | reverse complement strand
GGAAGGATCTGGGATGCTACGGAAATCCCTTTAACGAAACTCCAAATATTGACAAACTTGCAAAACAGGGCACGCTGTTTACTCAAGCCTATGCAGCCTGTCCTGTATGCTCTCCCACACGGGCTTCCATTCTCACCGGAAAATACCCGGCCCGTCTTCAGCTTACGAATTTTCTTGTTGGTGAAAAAACCGATGATAAGTCTCCTGTTCTTCCCGCAAAATGGAAACCCTATCTTGAAGCAAGGGAAACGACCATACCCGAATTGCTTAAACAAAAGGGTTATTCCTCAGGAATGGTCGGGAAATGGCATGTGGGTAATCACGATTCCATTTCACCCTGGGGACAGGGGTTTGACTTTACCCGAATGATTGGTAAAAACGGCCTCGACTATTATAATTATTCCATCTTCATAGATTCATATCAGAATGAGTTTACCGACAAGGGAAATGAATACCTCACAGATAAACTGACCGAGTATGGTATTGAATTTATAAAGGAGAATTCCAAGAAGCCTTTTTTCCTATACCTTGCCTATTCCGCCCCTCATGTGATGATTGTTCCACGAGCAGATAAATTGAGGAAGTATTTTTTTAAATACTCTAAATCTGAAGAAAAATTCAACCCGTATTATGCAGCGATGATCGAGAGTATTGACGATGGAGTTGGACTAATCATGCAGACTCTCCGGGATCAGGGTTTACTTGAAAACACCCTTGTTATATTTACATCCGACAACGGAGGTCTGGGAATTAACGAGCTGGGACCCATTCCAACAACACTTGCTCCACTCCGGAAATGGAAAGGTCATATTTACGAGGGAGGAACGAGGGTACCGGCCATTTTCAGCTGGCCCGGGAAAATAAAGGAAGGCGTTATATCCGATCAGTACTTCAGTAGTATTGATTACCTGCCAACGCTTTCTGAATTAACCGGAATAACTCAGTTACCTGAGAATATTGATGGACAGAGCATTTTACCTCTGCTTTTACATCCTGAAAAACAAGAGGTTCAAATCCGTCCGCTATTCTGGCATTATCCTCATTTTTCAAACCAGTTGGGTCGGCCCGCAGGTTCAGTGAGATTAGGAGACTATAAATTAATTGAAAACTACGAAAACGGATCTCTGGAATTATATAATCTGAAAAATGATATTTCAGAATCAAAGGACCTTTCAAAAAAAATGAAATCCTTAACCCGCGAAATGCACCTCCTCCTATGCAATTGGAGAGAAGAGGTAAATGCACAGATGCCGGTTCCGAAAAAAACCAATTGAAGTTGTAATGATTTCTCTCTGAAAATATTTTTACCCGATAAAATTTCTCAAAAATGAAAAAAATCCTTTTTGCCTGCATTACGCTATTGATGGTGCTTTCCTGCAAGAATGAATCAAAGAACGAATTAACAGCTCTAAAGCAAGGTTTCGAAAACCCACCCCTCGAGGCCAGGCCCCGTGCACTATGGGACTGGGTTGATGGCAATTTCGACCTGGCTGAAATAACCCGCGAAATGGAGGAAGCAAAGAGAATGGGACTGGGTGGATTCGACGTTTGGGACGTATGGAGCGTGGTTGATGAAGAGGACAAAATTACTCCGGGACCGGCGTTTATGTCCGACTCATCCTTACTTGGCATTTGCCATGCGATAAATGAAGCAGAACGGCTTGATTTTGATCTTGGCCTTATTATCGCCAGCGGATGGAATGCAGGTGGTCCATGGACACTTCCTGAAAATCAGACAATGGGAATTTATCATTCCGACACATTGGTGGAAGGCTCAACCAGTCTTTCGATGCAACTAACCTTCCCGCTTCTCCCCGGACTTGCCGGGAAAACAGGCCGGGAACGTAAAGCTTTTATCAGCTACGGACCCGATGGCAGACCGGTTTTTTATAAAACCATTGCAGTACTTGCGATAAATTCAAATAGTTCTGAGCCACTGATCCCCGGAAAAGATTTAATCGATCTTACAAAGGATTGTACTTCAGACGGAGTTCTTACTGCGTCTCTTCCCACAGGTAAATGGAGAATTGAATGGTACATAACTGCCAACACCGGAGAACCCATGATCGCCTCCACCCCTAACTCTGTAGGCCCAATGATTGATCATTTTAATCCGGAAGCAAGTACCGCCCACATAAACTTTTTTATTGAAAAACTGGAAAAAGCTCTCGGAAAGCCAATTGGAGAATCGGGCCTGACATACTTCTATACCGACAGTTACGAGGTAAAAGGCATGCTATGGACTCCTGCAATGCTTGCTGAATTTGAAAAGCGTAAAGGATATAGCCTTGTTCCTTATCTCCCTGTTTTTAACGGCCAGGTTGTGGCCGATTCAAACAGTACTTCGCGTTTTCTTTTCGATTACAATCAGGTGCTTTCCGATCTCATTATTGAATCGCACTATCAAAAAACACGGGAAATCTGCGAATCTCATGGGGTAGGCTTCGTGGCAGAAGCAGCCGGACCAGGAATGCCCATACATAATTGTCCTTTTGAGTCACTTAAATCATCCGGAGTGCTTACATTCCCAAGAGGAGAATTCTGGCATCTCCCTTCCAACTCCAAATACTGGCTGGATATGCAGAATACCGAAAAAAGCAAACATTATCTGAATGACTTGCAGGTTATCAAGGGTGTAGCAAGTGCTTCACATATTTACAATCAGAAATTTGTGGAAGCCGAATCATTTACCGGTACCCATTTGTGGAATGAGGGTCCGGGGGATCTGAAACCCACCCTCGACAGAGCTTTATGCGAGGGTCTGAACCGGGTAATTTTTCATACCTGGCCACATACGCCTGTAAATGCAGGAGTTCCCGGCTGGGTTTATTCTTTCGGTACCCTGATCAACGAAAACCGCGTCTGGTGGCCCATGGCAAAACCCTTCATGGATTATATAGGCAGGAGCAGTTTCCTTCTTCAGCAGGGAAACTTTGTGGGTGATATTCTTTTCTATTATGGGGATAACGCGCCCAATTTCGCACCTCCGAAATCACTAATTCCCGGACTTGGATTCGGTTACGATTACGATTATATCAATACCGATGTCATCCTGAACAGACTAAGTTTTAAAAATGGAGAGCTTTCATTACCGGAAGGCCAGAAATACAAGGTTCTTGTGTTGCCCGATTCCAGAGCAATGAATCCGGAAGTCCTTGAAAAGATCTCTGCACTGATCTCTCAGGGCGCAATAGTTGTTGGTCCCAAACCAGACAAAAGCCATGGTCTGCTAAACTGGGAGGAAAATGATAAAAAAGTGAAAGCTCTGGCCGAAACCATCTGGGGCGAAGTAGATGGAAACAGCATCAAAAGCAGGAAAGTAGGGAAAGGACAAATCTACTGGGGTGTGACATTAAGGGAAGTATTGCTGGCGAACGGTATCAAACCTGATTTCAATTTTACCGGAGATGCACCAGCCACAACCCTCGATTTCATTCATCGATCAACAGGTGATGTTGATATATATTTTATCAGGAATACATCAGAGACAACAATTTCCGGAGCTTTTAATTTCCGTGCTACCGGTGGCAGTGTTGAAATATGGAATCCGGTAACTGGACAAATATCCCCCGTAACCCTTATAAACAGTAATGAAGGGATTACTGAAATTCCTCTTCAGCTTGAAGCTCTTGAAACGACATTTGTTGTTATCAGTGGAGACAAATCAGCAAATAAAATGCAGCCCTGGGATCCGGCAAACTATAAATTTGAGGTGCCTGTTTTTGAAAATTTGCAATTCCTGAACAAATGGACGATTAATTTCCCTTCAAAATGGAAAGGCCCCGGAAAGGTAGAGATAGACAGTCTGAAATGGTGGAATGATTTTCCTGAAGATAATATCCGGTTTTTCAGCGGTATTGCAAGCTATGAAAACGAATTTGAAATTGAGGGTGAAACGATCCCTGAAAATTCAATTTTCACGATTTCCTTTGACGAACTCTCGGAAGTGGCGGAAGTTTTTGTAAACAATAAATACGCAGGAACCATCTGGCATTCGCCCTTTCACCTGGATATAACCGAAAGTGTATCCCCCGGAAAAAATCATATTGAAATTAAAGTTGCCAATACCTGGGCAAACAGACTCTGCGGCGATGCCCGGCTACCAGTAAGTGAGAGGATTACAAACACCAACGTTGTCCGCCTGCCCAATGCCTGGTCGTATCCTATGAAGGACATCCCCACAAAAGAATACCCACTTATAAACAGTGGTATCCACGGAGAGATCTCTCTGCAGTATTCCTTGTAAACCTATATAATAATTCCAATGAACCTGAAAATATTCGTCCTTACACTACTTATCATCATAACTTTCACCGGAATCTTTGCCCAGCAGCCGGTAAACCCTGAAGCCACGCCGGAGGCAAGGGCGCTTCTGCAATATTTGTATGATATCAGCGGGAAGCAAACCCTTTCAGGAAACCACAATTATATTTATCGTCCCGACCAATACACCCGTGAGGTGCAGCAAATTACAGGCAAAACACCTGTTATTTGGGGAAACGATTTTTCTTTTCGAAGCGGTAAGGAACAAAATAAACTTAACCGGCCAGCCATGATTGAGGAGGTAGTTAAACAATGGGAAAATGGCAGTATAATAACCCTTATGTGGCATGCAGTGCGGCCGGTTGATGACGATAATGAGGTTGCTGTCTGGGATAAAACCATTCAGGGAGAACTTACAGACGAAGAATGGAATGAATTCCTGACTCCCGGAACTCCCCTGAACCAAAAATGGCTTGCACAAATCGACATGGTAGCTGAATACCTAAAAATCCTGCGTGACAAAAACATTCCTGTGCTCTGGAGACCCTATCATGAGATGAACGGGAAATGGTTCTGGTGGGGATATAAAGAAGGAGAATCGGGCTTCGAAAGACTCTGGAAAGCCATGTATGACCGGTATGTTAACTATCATCACCTTGATAATTTAATATGGGTGTGGAATGCCAATGCACCAAGAGACAGGGAAAACGATACTGCATTTGCCTATCAAAATTTTTTCCCGGGATTGGAATATGTGGATGTTCTGGCTGCTGACGTTTACCACAGAGATTACAAGCAATCACATCACGATGACTTGAGAACTCTTGCGGGAGGGAAACCCATCTCCTTAGGAGAATGCGGTGAACTGCCCACTCCGGAAATCCTTGAACAGCAACCTTACTGGACATGGTTTATGTGCTGGGCAAACTGGGTATCGCGACCGGAAATAAACACTGAAGAAGCTGTCAGAAATCTTTATAGCAGCAGCAGAGTTAAAACAAAAGAAAACACCGACTGGAAAACTCTCAAAAGGCTGACAGTGGTTTGGACCAGCGGAGATCCTGAGGTAGCCGAAAAAATATGTTTCATGTATACCCAGGCAGCAAAAAATTATAACTGGTTCTGCGATGTTACACTGATAGTATGGGGACCATCTGCCAAACTACTGTCCGAAAATAAAATGCTTCGGAATAAAATCGAAGAAATGCAAAAATCAGGTATTAAGGTGGAGGCTTGTATTGCCTGTGCGAATATGTACGGAGTTACCGATTCATTCAGGAAAATGGGCATAGATGTAAAGCCGATGGGAGTTCCATTGAGTGAATACCTCAAAAAAAATAACATGGAAATTATAAGTTTCTGAAAGATTTACTAAAATCCGGAATAGCCTGTTGAATTTTTTTGTCTAAGTATTCATAACAACTAATTCATTTTCCCATGAAAACAAGATTCAGCAATTCCAATTTCAACGGAATAAAAATGATTATTCTTTTATTGGTAATTATTCCATTAAGTAATCTGATGACATTCGCTGCAGGTGGTGGAAAAGTCAATTTCAGCGGTAGTTGGGCCCTGAACCAGACCACAAGTAAACTCAGCGAGGGAGGAGGTTATGGTGCGGCTAAAATACTGAATATTTCTCAGGAAGGAAATGTATTAAGTGTTGCCAGAACACAGACAAACCGCGATGGAGAGGAGATGATTGTTACATTAAAATACACCCTTGACGGGAAGGAATGTGATAATTCGAATAACAGACGCACATCCAAATCATTAGCAAGCTGGTCAAAAGACGGAAAAGTTTTAACAATAAACACCACATCAGTTTCGGAAAGGAATGGTCAGAAACTTGAAACAAAGAGCGTGGAAACATGGGAATTGTCTGCAAACGGAAAGACTATCACAATTAATCAGACGGTAAATTCATCAAGGGGGGAAAGGAAGTCGATGTTGATTTATGAAAAAAAATAGCCCCGTTTTATAAGTTCTGCCAGCGAAAAGTATAAAAGTCCATATATTTTAGCTTAATTTGCAGCCTTAATTTTCGGCTCGTAGCTCAGCTGGTAGAGCATATGACTCTTAATCATAGGGTCGAGGGTTCGAGCCCCTCCGAGCCGACTTTTTTCTACTTCTTCAGAAAACCGGGTAAGTTTCGTTTTCTTTCCAATTGTTATCAGAACTTTTTACGCAGGATCTGAATATTTTTATATCTTGTTGTTTACTCTGGCTTTTATTCAAAAATAAGTAAACCAATTTGTTATAAGAACAATGAACAATTTAAAGTCTTTCAATATTTGTCTGTTTTTGATTACTCTGACTTTTTTATCATGTTCAGAACCAGAAAAACCTTACGTTATACCTCATCCTGCTGAAATAGCATTTTCAAAATCTATCTTCAAAATCCCTTCTGAAGCTACCTACCATTTCGAAGGATTCAGCGCAGAAGAGTGCTCGCATACTGAGAATTATCTTCTTGATAAAATAAAAACC
>CAYOLQ010000158.1:0-6765 GCA_964404825.1 uncultured Chitinophaga sp. | reverse complement strand
TTTTATCGGGTTTCGCGATTACATCCGCCGGAACTGATTGTCCGGAATATGTATAATATCCCCATAAAGCGGTGCCCACAAAAAAGAATAATGCCCATACCGGTATACATGCCAAACCGCTGATTAATGCGCCACGTACAGCCTGCCTGGTCGATTTAGCTGTAAGGTATCTCTGAACCATGGTCTGGTCTGTACCAAAATTATGTGCCTGTTGGTAGAATCCGTATAAAAGCATTACAAAAACTGTATCATGTTTAAGGCTGAAACCCGTCTCACCTAAACTGAATTTACCCTGGTTCCAGGCAGCTGAAAGAATTTCACCAGCATTGACTCTTGCCCCAAACAATGCAATACTTAAGAACACAATTCCACCTCCGATAAACAGTATTCCCTGGATAACATCAATCCAGGTGACAGCTTCAATTCCTCCCGAAAAAGTGTAAATCATGGTTATTAGACCAAGTGAGAAAATTAATAGGTAGATATTCCATCCTGTCATCGTATTAATTGCCAGGGCCAATACAAAAAATATAACTCCCAACCTGGAAATATAATAAAAAATGAACGTTATTGCCCCGTATGCTCTGATACCATACCCAAATCGTTTCTCGAAGAATTCGTAAAGGCTCATACCAATTATATTTCGATACAATGGGATCAAAATGAAGGCAACCGGAAACATAATTACGAGTACCATCAGCGAATTGGTAAATTGCCTCCAATCGCCGGCAAAGGATGCTCCGGGGTTGGCTAAAAAAGTCATGTTACTGACCAAAGTGGCAATTAACGCCATTCCCATTGCCCAACCGGGAATACGGTTATTTGCAATAAAATAATCTTTGGTGGATTTCTGGCGTTTCATAAAGTAGAACCCAACTCCCAGAACAATTGCCATGTACCCTGTCAGCACAAGATAATCGGGAAATGTAAGATGATTCATACAGAAAAGTCTTTTATCAAATGATATAAATACGGAGGATTCTAGCTAGAAAATGTACTGCTGAATTAACAGGTAAATTAACTATTTGAACAATTATTACATTTGAAAAAATTGGGTATACTGGTGGTTGAAAAGGATTGAAATACTTTCCTACGGGAATCCATTCATTTAAATCCTGATTTATATGCATTCTTTTTTTCTGATCATCAGTACAAATATGATATTCTTTTCTCTTTTATTGATAGCTAATAGATTATTAGCATCAAATAATTGTTCAGATTACGTTTTTATAAATCATTTGGAGCTTCCATTAATTGTAAAAACAACCTGAAGTTAGAGGTATACTTAATTCCATACAGTAATTTCATTAATAAGACTATCTCCCGTAATATTCTGATTGATTCTTACTAAACAAAAATATTATGAACAGACAACAGCAATTATTATTAATTATAGCAGTAATTCTTGCATTAGCTTCAGGTTTTTATATTACCAGTCGGGTAATAAATAAAAAAACATCAGACCTGTCTTTAAAATCACAGGTTGGAATCCCTTTAAATCCATATATATTTCCTGATTCTACCCAAAGATCCGATTGGCGGGCATTTGAAAACGGGAAACTCGGATTATCACTTAAAACACCTGATCTCCCCAGTAAGTATGATTATATAGAGGGATTGAATAAATTCGAAATCAGTGATACAATATGGTTGCAAACAACAACCGTCGCAAGAAGCCGGGAAGGGCATCCAAGCCAGCATATAATTGCCCGGAGATCATCAGATATGGGAAAATCCTGGGGTGATTGGTATGATATTGAACCTGAAGGACCTCCTATGACCACCTACGGCAGTTTTTTCAGACATCCCAAGACCGGACAGGTTTATTATATGTACCTGAAGGGTCCAAAGGAGGATCTGCATTATGATAAGAAGCCTACAGATTTCCTGGATATCGCTACATTCCTGGGATGGTACAAAGGTGAACCGTTCAGGACTTATCCCCACCTGGTAGGCAAAATTGTGTTTCGCTATGTGGATGAAATGGGTAATTTTTCTGCTGCCTATGAATTAAAAATACCCGTTAGCGAAATTGATCGTTCAACTATTTTTAAGGGAGATTATTTTGTCCTCTACAATGTACCGATACCCAGGATCTTTTCAGGGGATGATGCGATCAGCTGGACAACAAAGCATGGGCCTATTACCCGAACCGGGAATGGTGAAGGATTTTTCTTCAGGTATGTAAATTATATGAATAATGACAGACTTGAAGACCTGGAAATAAAACTGTTTCCTGAGGAACATGGCGTAAGCCATCCCGAATTCTCTAATGCAGGTAGTTTCTCTCCTATAATTATGAATGATAGTCTTTGGTTTTTCTTACACAGGACCATTTACGGTTTCGTCGGAATAGCCAAAAGTACCGATAAAGGCAAAAGCTGGAATAACGATATAGTGAGGTACAATCCGACAGGGCGTCCGGTAAAATTCCCACAAGGTCCATATTCATTTTTTAAAGGGCCTGACGATAAAAACTTTTTAACTTATTACAATAACAGCTTAAGTGATTTTGATGAATTTGGAGGAAGAGACCTTATTTATGTGAGTACTTATGAAATTAAGAATGATGATTTCTATATATCCGAACCCGAACTCCTCTTGTACCGCAAAGACAGGCTGGGTTATTTAAACGGTGCTTCCGAACGTTTAAATACACCACACTTCTCAAAACAATCCTCAGGCAAGATTACTGCTGAAGTGACTGATAAAACACAATGGAGGAAATTCGAAATTCCGGCTGAGTATATCAATATCCTGACTTCTCAAGTTCAAATTTCCCAAGTACCTGAAAATGCATTGTTAACCCTAAAAAAACTGGATACTCCAAAAATAAACGCTCCCTCTTTACCTGAACTAAATTTAGGTGGCGGATTTACTATTTCATTTAAGGCGGTGATAAATTCATCTTCATATCCTGTCAGTGTAATTAACGGCATGCAAAATGGCAAAGGTATAAAAATTGACCTGCTCGCTGACAGTACAATATTGTTTACCATGTGTGATGGCAAGGAAACTGTTACGCTTTTGAGTAATAAAGGTATAATCACCCCTGACATGCCTCATCAGATTGCAATTATTACTGATGGATATCCCGGGCTGATTAGTATGGTTATCGACCAGGAATTTCAGGATGGGGGTAAAGAAAGGGAAAGAGGAACCGTTTATTTCAGCCACGAATTTACCAATGTAAATGGTTCGGAATTTTGGGAAGTAAACCAGGAAATGATAAAGAACCTGAGGATCTATAACAGGATTTTATTAACTACTGAAGTAATTGGATTACAAAGGGTGGATGAAAAAAGTGAATAACAATATTTAAGCACAACCAGGCCGTAATTTCGAACCCAGTCAAAATACTGATCATATGTTTTTAATAAAACTAATTCAAAGCTGTCAATGAAACAATACCTGTTAACCGTAGTCGTTTTCTTTTTATTATTTACAAATACTCACCATACCAATGCTCAGCAATCCCTGATAATCTCAGAATATTGCGGCGGAAACCCAAATTATGCCTGGCTTGAGCTTTATAATCCCTCAGATGATACGCTGAATCTTGAAGGATACAAAATTCTGACTTGTCCACAATGGCTTACGGGATTCACAAATGCATATGCGGCATATACCTTTAATTTAACCGGTACTCTTGCTCCAAAGACAGTTTATGTCATTGCCAATAATACTTGCCCCGAGAATGTCCTTAGCATTGCTGACACACTACTCATATGGAATGAAAAAGTAGAACCCGAGCCCTGGCAGCACATTTTAAGGTTTTATAATGGTGATGAGACCATCGGCCTTTTTTATAATGATACCCTGATCGATATCCTGGGTAACCCAAATGATTCTCCGCGCCTTGCATGGGATGTAGCAGGAGTTACCGCTGCAACTAACCAATATACCCTTCTCAGGAAGCCTGAGGTTACTCATGGAAATACAGATTGGGATGCCTCACGGGGAACCAGTGCCGATAATTCTGAATGGATAGTGGCAGGTAATAATCTGACCACCTATGTTGGTTTTCACCCGGGTAAAGGAGAAATTACCACCGAAATCTATTCAAGTATACCCTATTCAGAAAAGTTGATATATAAGTACCGGATCGAGAAAATACCATCGAAAACTACCGTTTCAGAGCTTTTTTCAGGATTTTCATTCGCAGGACTTAATCGTAAAGTCTTTAATAAGGAGGGAATTGAAAGACAAAACAATTCTTATCTTGAGACGGGTGACAGGTTAGATGTTTTAACTTCCAGGGGCACTATTTATCGGTCCTTTAATTTAATGGTGAATTCATTTATAGTATATTCTTCAGAGTATCAGATTTCCGGGTTTGAATCGGATTCCGGAAAAATTGAAGGTGTTCCCTGGATGTCCCCTGAAAAGGATTTTCTGAAAAACCTTGAAAAGGGAAATTATGTAAACTGGCAGGTAGTTCATGTTCCGGATCATCCCTTGGGAATTATTAACAGCGGTGATTTGTTAACTATATTCGATAGCAGGGATACGTTTACATATATAATTAAGACCCAGAATGAGCCGCTTCATTCAGCTGAACTGAGTTCATCAATATATAATATTTCCAAAGGGCAACTTATTGATACAATCGCGGGAATAGTATACCGGACAGACACACTTGATTTTAAAAAAAATATATCCCTTTCTGCCGGTGCAGGTTGTTATATTAAATATGGAAAAGACCATCCTGCCGTAAATGAAATTATATCCGGTGATACTCTCTGCCTGGTCGCAGAGGATAAAATAAATGTAAAAAAATATGTGCTTCAGGTTAATCCTGCTCCGGAAAACACGGCAACTTTAATTTCAGATATTTACACCATTAATGGTTCACAGGATACTATCTCAGACATCCGGAAAAAAACGAGCATATTAACTTTATTTTCCCGGCTCTCAAAAGCGCCGCTTGCCAGCTGGTCGGTCTCTGATTTTTATCAATTGCCGGTTGAATCTGTCGCTTTTGTCCAGAATGACTTTAACTTGAAGGTGGTGGCCGAAGATGGGACGGTTCGGAATTATAAACTGATGGTAAGAGATAGGGAAGTACAGGAAATGGCACAAGTAAGGAATTTTCCTCCTATGTCTCCCAGGTATAGCGATGTTATTTTAAGAAATATTAATTTCAGAACGGGCACTTATGACAGCTTTAAATCGATAAAAGATTTTCACGCCACACGGATGGAGTGGGTGTATATAGGTTTTAATGCTACAGATAAAGCAAAAATTGAGCAGGTTAAAAATATGGGACTTATATTTGGTGCAGCCAGCTCCGGGTCAACGTTTCATAGTCCCATCCCAAAACAGGAACTCTGGCAGGAAAAGATTGACGGAACAGCCCCAATCCCTTCCTGGATGATAGAATGGCCAGATCCACAGATATTTTGTTGTATGAATAAACCAGGCTTTATTGAAGGGAATCTGGCTTATAACAAAGATTTAATTGATATGGGTGCTGATGTTATTCAACGTGATGAGCCCTATTCCTCGGGCTATTTATCATGTTTTTGTAAATATTGCATGCCGGCTTTCACAGAATATTTAATAGAAAAATATACTCCCGGTCAACTGGGATTAGCTTCCCTGGAAAACTTCAACTATAAGGATTATTTAATATCAAAAGGGGTTCAGGCCGATGATGTTGCCTCCTCACAAAAGAATACCACGTTGTATATTGCCTATTCAAACTTTCAGTTAAGTTTTTCGGCTGAATTCCATAAGCATATCGGTAAAGAAATTGATAAGTATGCCGGTCGTCATATTACCAGGTCATGCAACAACTTAGCCAGATGGAATGAGGTTCATTTACCATTCGAATATGGAAACGCTGAATCCTGGTTTAGGGATGTAGATCCGCTTAAGATTTACGGCTGGTGTAAAACTGCAAGAGAACTCGGGAAATATCTGACCATTACCAAGCCATGCACGATTCCTCCGGAATATACCAATGATCAGATAATTTCTGTAATCAGGAAATTTGGAGGAGTTTTGACTGCGAGTGGGGGTAATTTCCAGATCCCTTTTGACGTATTTGATACCTACCAGGACGGAACCACTGCTCCCCGCTATTTTGGATTACCTTCAGAATACGCTGATATGTTTGGATTTATCCGGGGCATGTCTGAATATCTTGATGACTATGAGGACGCAGCTGTTCTTTTAAAGAATTATACGGATAAGAGGTATGATGGCGATTTTCCGGTTTCAGTTGCAGACCCGTTAAGAGATATAGTTGCAATTGTTCGCTGTAAGCCTGGTGATAAAGAAGGCCCCAAGGTAATACACCTGGTGGATTGGGATTCTAAAGGGAGTTTTAAATTCCGGATTAAAGGAGATGCATTCTTTCCGGGTTACAAGCTAAAGGTCAAACTGTTTACACCAAAACCTTATGATCCTTTAGCCCATAGTCTTGCAGAAAATGATGCCATTACCATGTTGCCTCCGGGTGAAAGAAGAGGCCCCGGCCAATCTGCTGCTTATAAACAACTGGTTGATTCTCTTGAATTAGAGGTTAGCGGTGCCGGTAATTGGTCGGAGGTTACTATCCCTGAATTAAGCCCATGGGGCATCCTGGTTATTGAAAAAGGTGAAAATATAAATACCGGTTCTGTTAAGGATATTCAGAAAAGTATACAGGATGTTTTTGTATATCCTAATCCATATGCTGATTTTTTGAAAATTGAAAGTGGAGAGGGAATATCAAGAATAGAATTGCTAACTATAGAAGTAAAAACAGTTTTAACAAAA
>CAYOLQ010000157.1:0-6797 GCA_964404825.1 uncultured Chitinophaga sp. | reverse complement strand
TTTACTTTTTTCATCAAGGAAAAAAGTAAATGCCTGTCCGGCATGAGGACAATAAAAATAAGATTATTGTTTTGATATTGCAACAAAATGTCCATATTTAGCAGGTACCACATAAAGCATTTTGACCGAGAAAATCTAAGCACTAAATATCACCCTAACTATAACTAATCGTTATTTTCAGGATAAAAATAAATCACAAACCATGATAATCCCGATTTATATCAACTCACTCCGAAGCCTTCTCGAAACCCGCGCTGATCCCCCCTACGCTGCATCCATGAAAAAATACATGAGAAACAAATTTGAGTTTTTTGGTATTAAATCCCCTGTACGGAAAGACTTATTCAGAGAGTTTATCCGGAGTCATGGATATCCCCCGAAAGAAGATTTGGAGATGATATGCAGAACCTTATATTCACAACCCGAGCGGGAGTTTCATTACTTTGCCATGGAACTTGCAGAGAAAAATCTCAAAAAATTTAATGCCGGTGCGGTTAAACTTTTTGAATTCATGATTGTTACTAATTCTTGGTGGGACACAGTTGATTTAATTGCTGCAAATATCCTGGGAAAGTTTTTCAGAATGCATCCGGAGTTGATTCCATTGTGTACCGGGAAATGGATGGCTTCTGAAAATATTTGGCTGCAGCGCTCATGTATCCTCTTCCAGCTGAAATATAAGAAAAACACCGATTTGACTTTGCTTTACGGATGTATTGAAAAACTAAAATCATCAAATGAGTTTTTTATTCAGAAGGCAATAGGATGGATGCTAAGGGAATATTCAAAAGTTAATCCTGATGAGGTTTTACGATTTACCGAAAAAACAGATCTAAAACCCTTAAGCAAGAGGGAAGCAAGAAGAATTATTCTGAAGAAGGCCTGACCACAAACCTTCCCATGCTAAATGAACCGATAGCACAACATCATTAAGTTGCGCTAATTTTTAAAGACAGATTGAGAATTTATGAGTAAAAGAGTTTTAATTGTACAGGGACATCCGAATAAAGACAGTTTAAGCAGTCGCTTAGCCGCAACATACAAGGAAGGAGCCATTAAAGGGGGTGCCGAAGTAAAAGAAATAATTGTTAAGGATTTGAATTTCAATCCCATTCTTTTTCTCGGATACAAAAGGAAGGAAAAGCTTGAGGATGATATACTTGCTTCGCAGGAAATTATTGCCTGGGCAGATCATCTGGTTTTTATTTATCCCAACTGGTGGGGTACATACCCGGCGCTTTTCAAAGGTTTTATCGATAAAGTTCTCTGGCCCGGATTTGCATTTCAGTACCGTCCAAATTCATCCGGAATCGATCAGCTTCTGAAAGGAAAATCAGCGAGAATTATTGTTACCATGGATACGCCCATGTGGTATTATAATCTGATACAGGGCCGTCCCGGACACCGCGCTATGAAAGGCGCTACGCTTGAATTCTGCGGGATTCGTCCGGTGAAGTTTTTGACCCTCACACCGGTTAGAAATGCAACTGAAATGCAAGTAAATAAATGGCTCAGAAAGGTTTATCAACTGGGTTTAGGAGTAAAATAGAAAGGAATTGAATGAAAGCAATTATTGTTTATGACAGTTTGCACGGGAGTACGGAAAAATGTGCCAGACAGCTCAGAGAGTTGATTAATGGGGATGTGCAGACAGTAAGCCTGCAGAAAAACCACGAATTAAACCTGAATGATTTCGATACCGTTATTATTGGCGGTTCTATTCATATGGGTGTAATTCAGACCCGCGTCGAAAATTTCATTGCAAAAAATCAGGCTCAGCTGCTGGAAAAGCAGATTGGTCTTTATCTCTGTTGCATGGAAGAGGGAGACACAGCGCAGCAGCAGTTCAATAAAGCGTATCCCGGCATACTTCGCAATAAAGCAAAAGCTTTGGGTTTATTCGGGGGAGAATTTAACCTCCGGAAGATGAGCTTTTTTGAAAAAAAGCTTACCCGGAAACTTACAGGTATTACCTCATCGGTTTCTAAAATCAATGAAGAAGCCATAAGGAGCTTTGCGGAAAAATTTTCGTAAAGCTGCCAGATACCCTATTCCATTGTAACAGATCCCCTGAAAACAAATAAAGCAGGCCCTTCCAGCCACACATCTGTAAAACTTCCGTTTTTCTGAGGGATAAACGATACCTTAAGCTTGCCACCCGGAGCTTCAATGGAATATGAAATTTTGTCAGTCTTTTGTCTGTACCAGGTAGAAATGGCAGCAGCCACAGAACCTGTTCCGCAAGCGAGAGTTTCGTTTTCAACACCTCTCTCGAATGTACGCATCTTAATAGAACCTGGTGAAAGAGTTTCGACGAAATTAACATTTACTCCTTCATTGGCAAAGCGCGACTGGTGGCGGATCTGGCGACCTTCATTGTATACATCAATTTCTGCCACAGAATTCCTGAAGGTAACAAAATGCGGGGATCCGGTTTGTACAATATAACCGTCTTCCAGAGTTTTGACTCCCATGACGTCAATCATTTTCAGACTAATTAAACCGCCTGGCAGAATCTTTGCCTCGTGAAGTCCGTCAACTCCCACAAAACCGGTATCACCATCTATTACGCCAAGATCCCTCGCGAAAGCAGTAATACAACGCCCCCCGTTTCCACACATTGTTCCTTCCTCTCCGTCGGAGTTGAAATATTTCATCCTGAAGGCCGCATCCTTGTGGTTCAGAAGAAGAATAAGTCCGTCTGCACCTATTCCTAAATGCCTGTTGCACAGGAATTCCACTCTCTTCCGGTCAAATACAGATTCATTAAGATTCCGGCAATCAATCATAATGAAATCATTGCCTGCCCCATGGTATTTATAAAACTCCAGATTCATTCCCTGTGTTAAAAAAGGTTAAATCGCTCATGTTTCCAAAACAACTTAAGTGCTTTTGGCGTTAGTTTTGTGCAATATTACGCAATAACAATTTACGGGGCATACTATTTGAGGATGTTTTTGACCCGGATGCAGTTAATAAAGAAACAAAACAGAAAAATATGAAAACAAAAGGAATTTTAATTGTCATGGTAACATCGGTTGTGGCGGCCCTGCTGGCGGTTTTTGTCTATGCCGAATTTTTTCAGCCTGAAGTAAGGAACGCGCAGCTTCCATCGAATGAAAGAGTAGTATATACAGGTTTAAACGAGCCGCTGGCTGCTGAAACTATGGATTTTACCGTTGCTGCCGACAAAGCAGTTCATGCGGTTGTGCATGTAAAAACAAAATCGCAGGGTTCGTATAGCTATAACCCTTTCTATGAGTTTTTCTTTGGTGAGAGGCCCAATGTACAGCCTGAGCCTCAGATGGGATTTGGATCCGGAGTAATCATCTCTGCCGACGGTTATATTGTTACAAATAACCACGTTGTTGCCGGCTCCAACGAAATTGAAGTTGTAATGAACGATCGCCGGTCATTCCCTGCTGAAATAATTGGTGTAGATCCCAGCACAGATATCGCGCTTTTAAGAATTAAGGCAACAGATCTGCCGTTTATGGTTTTCGGAGATTCGGATGATCTTAAACTGGGACAGTGGGTGCTGGCGGTAGGAAATCCCTATAACCTTACATCAACAGTAACTGCCGGGATTGTAAGTGCGAAAGCAAGGAGTATTAATATCCTGGGAGAATCTTCGATTGAATCATTCATTCAGACGGATGCTGCGGTAAATCCCGGAAACAGTGGCGGTGCACTTGTTAATACAAGAGGCGATCTGGTTGGAATCAATACAGCCATTGCTTCACGCACAGGCTCATATTCGGGTAATTCCTTTGCAGTGCCTGTAAACATTGCAAAAAAGGTTGTTGCCGATTTAAAGGAATTTGGTCAGGTTCAGAGAGCTATTCTCGGAGTTACAATTCAGGATGTTACTCAGGAAGTTGCTAAAACAAACAATATAGAAACATTAAAGGGAGTTTATATTAACGGGATCCGTGAGGGAGGTGCAGCACGGGAAGCTGGAATTAAAGAAGGGGATGTGATTCTTTCTGTGAACAATGTTAATGTTAACAGCGTTTCGGAATTACAGGAACAGATTAGTAAATTCAGACCTAACGATAAGGTAAATATACTTATCAACAGAAACAATAAAGAGAAGGATTTCGAAGTTGTATTAAGGAATATGGATGGGGATACCGGGGTGGTAAAAAAGGACGATTCATTGTCTGTTCTCGGAGCCAGTCTTGAACCGGTTAATGATGAAACAAAACAGAAGTTGGGTATTAAGTATGGGGTAAAAGTTACCTCCCTGAAATCCGGGAAACTTATGAAAGCCGGTGTTCGCGAAGGATTTGTAATTACCCAGCTAAATAATCAACCCGTTTCAAGTGTAGAGGACATAAAGTCAATTTTGTCTAACACAAAGGGTGGAGTGTACATTGAAGGTATTTATCCCGACCGCACCATTGCATATTATGCTTTTGGATTATAATTTCAAAGCTCGCAAAACACTCTTTAAGAAGGGCTTGCGATAGTCAGCCCTTCTTTTTTTATCGGTTTTTGTCATAAGGGACTTGAATCGTATTGTTAAATAGCCTACTTTTGCACTACAATTTTTTTTAGGAGGAAAAAACGCATAATGAGACAATTAAAAATTACAAAATCCATTACCAATAGGGAAAGTGCATCTTTGGATAAATACTTGCAGGAAATTGGTAAGGAAGAATTGATTACGGTAGAGGAAGAAGTTGAATTAGCGCAGAGGATTAAAAAGGGAGACCGTATAGCCCTTGAGAAACTTACCCGTGCAAACCTCAGGTTTGTAGTGTCGGTTGCCAAACAATATCAGAATCAGGGTCTCAGTTTGCCCGATTTGATTAACGAAGGAAACCTTGGTCTGATTAAAGCTGCAGAAAAATTCGATGAAACCAGAGGGTTTAAATTCATATCATACGCTGTATGGTGGATTCGCCAGTCTATCCTTCAGGCATTAGCCGAGCAATCCAGGATAGTCCGCCTTCCCTTGAACCAGGTTGGTTCTTTGAATAAGATCAATAAAGCTTTTTCGAAATTTGAACAGGAATTTGAGAGAACACCGACCCCGGAAGAACTGGCCGAAGTTCTTGAACTTCCTAAAGAAAAAGTTGCTGACACGCTCCGTGTATCAGGCAGGCATGTTTCTGTTGATGCTCCCTTTGTTGATGGAGAAGATAACAGTCTGCTGGATGTTTTGCAGAACAACGATTCCCCCAATGCAGATAAAAACCTGATAAACGAATCTCTTTCAAAGGAAATTGAAAGATCTCTGGCTACCCTTACTGAAAGAGAACGTGATATAATCAGGCTCTTCTTTGGAATTAACTGCCAGGAAATGACTCTTGAAGAAATAGGCGAAAAATTTGGCCTGACGCGCGAACGCGTTCGTCAGATCAAGGAGAAAGCCATTCGCAGATTACGTCACACTTCAAGAAGTAAGCTTCTTAAAACATATCTGGGATAAGCCCGGATTTCACTTTGTTTTAAGTGCCTGTATTAAGGAGTATCATGAGTTTTAGAATATTAAACTCTGAGAAGTCCTTATTACAGGCACTTTTTGCGCAAAATATTTTATTTTAAAATAATGGAAAAACTTACCATCAGTTCAATTTTATTAAACTCTCTCCAAACCAAAGTCGATAATATCGCAATGTCATTTGTTGGTGAAGAGGGAATGAGCTACAGGGAACTTGGGATTAAAATTCAGGAAACAGCAGGACTTCTCAACCTGCTTGGATTGAAAAAAGGTGATCGTGTTGTTATTCTGGGAGAAAATATGCCAAACTGGGGAGTCGCTTATCTATCGGTAATTTTCCCCGGTGGTGTGGCTGTTCCGGTATTACCCGATTTTAAGGAAGCCGAAGTAAGTTCAATAATTGTGCATTCCGGAACAAGTATTGTTTTTGTAAGCGAAAAACATTTTATCCGTCTTAAAGAGTTCTTTACAAAACTCCCAATTCCGGTAATTTCTCTGGATACTCTTACTCTTGTTAATGATCCCGATAATCTTGCCAGCAGAGTAAAACCTCTTGACTGCATCAGCAGCTCCACAAGCCTGATTGAGGAAGAGGATCTGGCATCAATTATTTACACATCAGGAACAACGGGCTCTTCAAAAGGAGTAATGCTCAGCCATAAGAACATTGCCTGGATGGTAAAAGTAAGTCGCGATATACCCGATGTTGTTGAAACAGACAGATTCCTGTCTATCCTTCCCATGTCGCATACCTACGAAAATTCACTGGGGTTTCTGCTGGCACTCTATGCCGGAGCCAGTGTGCATTATCTGCGCAAACTGCCCACATCACCGGTATTGCTCGAGGCATTTCAAAAGGTCAGACCAACCATGTTTCTGACGGTTCCGCTCATTATAGAGAAAATATACAGGAAACAGGTAATTCCCAAAATGAATTCGAAGTTTATTACCAGGAGCCTGTTTAAATTTACCCCGACACGTGTTTTGTTAAACCGCGTTGCAGGAAAAAAATTAATGAAAACTTTTGGCGGCGAGCTGCGATTTTTTGGAATTGGTGGAGCCAAACTGGATCCGATTATCGAAAAACACCTGCGTGAGGCAAAATTCCCCTATGCAATAGGATATGGCCTTACCGAAACATCTCCATTACTGGCCGGAGCCGCTCCGTTTAAATCCAAATGGCAGGCTACTGGTCCCGCAGTAGTGGGTCTTGAATTGCGTATTGCCGATCCCAATCCCGAAACCGGAGAAGGTGAAATTCAGGCAAAAGGTCCCAATGTAATGAAAGGTTACTATAAATATTTTCGCCATTTGTACCCAGAAGTACATTTTTTATTCTCCCACGGAT
>CAYOLQ010000156.1:0-6861 GCA_964404825.1 uncultured Chitinophaga sp. | reverse complement strand
TCTTAATAATATCCACAAGATTTTTAACTGCATCAGGGCTTTTCACGGAAGCCCCTCCGAACTTGAAAACCAACATACCAATAGAATTAATTAATATATAAAACCAAACGCAAGTGCGCAAAAACAGCAAAGTATTTGATGCTGGAAATTTTACATCCCCGACCGACACCGTGCAAATTTCCTCTTAAATCTCAAATAAACTCCGAAATTCCGAAAAATAAACCGGATTCAAAAACTAAATCTTTCCAATCCCAAAATCTTTCCTCCCTTTTCATTACTTTTGCACCGACAATTTCAGAATGCTCGAAGAAATTTACAAAAACAGCAGGGAAGCTGAAGAAATTTCCGGTCTTTTGCAGGATCCGGCAGGAATCTTTTTGCAAATTAAAGGCCTTTCAGGTTCATCGCGGGCAGCATTTATTCACACCTGTCTTTCAAAAGCCAAAGGTTCACACCTGATTATCCTCCCTGAGAAGGAAGAAGCCGCTTACTTTTATAACGATCTCACCACTTTCGACGGCACCGAAAGATGTATGTTTTTTCCCTCTTCCTACATCCGGTCCATTCAATACAAAAAAACCGACGAAGCAAACATCATTACCCGAACTCAGGTGTTGAAACGTCTGAGCGAAAGACGGACAGCCAGCTTCATTGTTACCTACCCTGAGGCCCTTATGGAAAGGGTGATTTCCCGTAAAAGTCTCGACGATAACACGTTTGAAATGCGCGAAGGGGAAAAAGTTAACCGTGAATTTCTCAAAGACCTTCTTGAAACCTACAAGTTCGAACTGGTAGATTTTGTTTACGAACCCGGTCAGTATGCACTTCGGGGGAGTATCATCGATATCTTTTCCTATTCATCCACACACCCCCATCGCATTGACTTTTTTGGAGAAGAAATTGAAACTATCCGCAGTTTCGATATTGAGACCCAGTTATCCCTTGAAAAAATCAAAAAAATCAGTCTTGTCCCAAATATGCAATGGGAACAGGAACGGCTGCTCAAGAGGGTTTCGATACTTGAATACCTGCCAAAAAACACCTGCATCTGGACCGATGATTTGATGCTTATTTACGGACGTGTGGATGAAGTCTACGATAAAACATCCTTCGATGACGAACGTGATAAAACCCTTGTGAAATCTGAGGTTATTGTAAATTCCCAGATTCTTAACCGCGATATCAGTCATCTGAATAAAATTGAATTCGGTAGTTTCCACGTTCCCGATCCCACGAAAATATTTGAGTTTAACACCTCCCCTCAGCCTGTTTTCAATAAAAATTTCGATCTGCTCGTAAAAGACCTGAAGGAAAAGAAAGAAGCCGGATTTGAGGTAATGATACTTTCCGACAGCGAGAAACAGATTGAAAGGTTAAATGATATTTTCAGGGAAGTTGACCCAACGGTAGGTTTCAGACCGGTACTTAAAACGCTGCATCAGGGGTTCATCGACTATAACCTGAAGATATGCATGTATACCGACCATGAAATATTTGAAAGGTATCATAAATTTCAGATTCACGATCGATACAGCAAAAAGGAATCCATCAGCATAAAGGAACTTTCAGGGCTTAATCCCGGAGACTATATTGTTCATGTGGATCATGGAATAGGTGTTTTCGGGGGATTGGAAACCCTTGATATAAATGGCAAAAAACAGGAGTCAGTCCGACTCGTTTACAAAGATTTGGATGTAATTTATGTCAGCATTCATAACCTGCACCGGATTTCCAAATACAAGGGTAAAGAGGGAGATGCCCCGAAAATATACAAGCTGGGCAGCGGTGCATGGCAAAAACTTAAGCTCACCACCAAAAAGAAAATAAAGGATATTGCGGAAGACCTCATTAAACTTTATGCAGAGCGCAAGCAGCAGGAAGGATTCAGCTTTACTCCCGACACTTACCTTCAGCGGGAGCTTGAGGCATCGTTTATTTATGAGGATACTCCCGACCAGTTAAAGGCAACCCGAGATGTTAAAGAAGGTATGGAGGCCGGTTTTCCGATGGACAGGCTCGTTTGCGGGGATGTGGGATTCGGTAAGACTGAAGTGGCCATACGTGCAGCTTTTAAAGCAGTAACCGATTCAAAACAGGTGGCAGTTCTGGTTCCAACTACTATTCTGGCATTTCAACATTTCAATACATTCCGCGACCGGCTAAAAGCATTTCCTTGTACTGTTGATTATATCAGTCGTATCAGAAAACCTGCCGATCAAAAGCTGATTCTGCAGAAACTGGCCAAAGGAGAAATCGACATACTTATAGGGACACATAAACTGGTTGGGAAGGAAATTAAATTTAAAGATCTGGGGCTGCTGATAATTGATGAGGAACAAAAATTTGGAGTAGGTGTAAAGGAAAAACTCAGGCAGATGAAGCTGAATGTAGATACACTCACACTTACTGCAACCCCCATTCCGCGAACCCTTCAGTTTTCGCTTATGGGCGCAAGGGATCTCTCGATAATCAATACTCCCCCACCAAACCGGCATCCCATTATCACAGAGCTGCATACTTTTAACGAAGATATAATTCGAGAGGCTATTGAATATGAAGTAAGCAGAGGCGGACAGGTGTTCTTTATCAATAACAGGATTCAGAATATTTACGAAATTGAAACCCTTTTGCGGAAGATTTGCAAATCGGTGCGCGTTGTGGTTGCTCACGGACAAATGGAAGGAAACCAGCTTGAAAAAACCATGCTCGAATTCATTCAGGGCGACTATGATGTGCTTGTTGCCACTTCAATAATTGAATCGGGTCTGGATATTCCTAATGCGAACACCATTATTATAAACAATGCTCATCATTTCGGCTTAAGTGATCTTCATCAGTTACGGGGAAGAGTGGGACGTTCGAATAAGAAAGCTTTCTGCTATCTGCTTGCTCCACCCGTTACCATGCTAACCAACGAAGCGCGCAGGAAGATGCGTGCCATCGAAGAATTTTCCGACCTGGGCAGCGGCTTCAATATTGCCATGCAGGATTTGGATATCAGGGGATCGGGGAATCTGCTCGGAGCCGAACAGAGCGGGTTTATAGCAGATATAGGTTACGAAACCTACCAGAGAATTCTGAACGAAGCCATTCTCGAACTACGTGAAAATGAATTTAAAGATCTCTATCCTGAAACAAAAGAGGAGCAGGTAAACAAGCAATACCTGAGCGATTGCCAGATCGACACGGATCTCGAAATACTTTTTCCTGATGAATACATTAATAATGTTTCGGAAAGGATACGATTGTACCGCGAACTCGATAATATACCTGACGAAAAAGGACTTGCAGGATTTGAAAACAGTCTGACAGACCGTTTCGGCACAATTCCCGCTCAAACAGTGGAATTGTTAAATGTGGTACGACTCAGGTGGAGGGCGCTGCAGCTGGGTATGGAAAAAATTATTATAAAGAATTCCACTATGCTGATATATTTCATTCAGGACCCAAAATCGAAGTATTATCAGTCGGCCACCTTCAGTAATGTTCTGAATTTTGTTCAGCGAATGGGGAGAAATGTTGTACTAAAAGAAGAAAACCAGCGTTTGAGTCTCAGGATTCCGGGAATAAAAAGTGTAAAACAGGCAATTGACATGATGGATAAGATTATCGTTTGAAAGTGAAATTTTATGGCAAAGAACCTTTTAATTGATCAGGGAAATACAGTAAGTAAACTGGCTGTTTTTGATGCCGGAAATATGATCGCGCGATTTATTGAGCCGGTTTTGAATCCTGAGATTCTAAAGGCAATATTTAAGGAACACCCGGAAATTAATAATGGTATTTTATCGTCGGTAGCGGCTTACGGTAAGGAAATCCCTGAGTTTCTCAAAGAAAAGCTGACCCGGTTTATTGTTTTGGATGCCGAAACCCCCATCCCCATTGAAAATAAATACGGTACCAGGGAATCATTGGGTTACGACAGGATTGCAGATGCGGTTGGTGCTTTTACCATTTTTCCTGGAAAGGATGTACTGATAATTGATGCTGGAACTGCCATTACCATTGATTTATTAACTGCAAAAGCAGAATTCTTTGGCGGGAATATATCACCCGGGCTTGATTTAAGGTTCAGGGCTTTGCATGAGTACACCAAAAAGCTGCCGAAAATAGAAAAACAAGAGGATTTTCCACTCCTCGGTAAAACAACCCAGGAAGCAATTCTCGCGGGTGTTTTAAACGGAGTTCTTTTTGAAATCGATGGTTACATTGATAGATTAAAATCCCAATATCCTGATTTAAAAATCATTTTAACAGGAGGCGACACGAAATACTTTGATAAAAAGTTAAAAAATATCATCTTTGCACATTCAAATTTAAATTTCACCGGGCTAAACCGAATTCTGGAATACAATGTCGAAAAAAATTAGATTATTCCTCTCAGCAATCATGCTGTGCTCAATCCCTTTGGCAGCACAGGTTAATACAAGTTCGCCTTATTCCAGATTCGGACTGGGAGAACTAACACAGGCAGGGGTTGCAAAAAATCTTGCCATGGGAGGTACAGGAATCGGAATGCGTTCGGGATCTCAGATAAATTACCTGAACCCGGCCTCTTATTCTGAAATTGATACAATGTCGTTTTTATTTGATTTCGGATTAAACGGTTCGCAAACCGTTTACAAGACAAATACCCTTGAGTCGAAAATGAATAATTACAACATTCATCATATTGCAATCGGATTTGGTATAACAAAAAACTGGAAATCAAGCATCGGAATCGTTCCTTACAGTTCCGTAGGTTATAATATTGAAGATAACAAATTTGTAAGCGGCATTGGTCTGGTTGATTATAGTTATATAGGTACCGGTGGTCTTAATCGCTTTTATATCGGAAACTCGCTTCGCTTTCTGAAGAATTTTTCTGTCGGACTCAACCTGACTTATGTTTTTGGATATCTTACCTATGCCAACTCTATTGATTTCCCGGGCGATCCTTTTGCTGCAACAACTCTGATTGAAAACCGGCTAAACATGGGGGACATATCTTACAATCTTGGTTTTCAGTATCATAACATCTTTAATGACAAATATTTTATTACTCTGGGAGCCATTTTTGACAACGACACAAAGATTAAGACGGTTCAGACACTTATACAAACCACCTATTATCCCGGATCAAGAGCAACAATTAGCGATAGTATAGTGGTTGACCCGGTATATCAGGTAAATAAGGAAACAAAATCGGTTCAGACCTTAATCCCCCGGAATATGGGATATGGATTAAGCTTTGGAATAAAAAATAAATTAACCATTGCAGCAGATTATTCAGGACAGGAATGGAGTAATTCAATCATTCCAGGCAAATCGGATACACTTGCAAATTCAAATTCCTTAAATTTTGGAGTAGAATACACTCCCAATGATCAGGCACTCCGGGGATACTATAACAGAGTGCATTACAGACTTGGAGGATATTATGCAAACAATTATCTTCGCATCCGCGGAGAACAGATTCAGGATTTTGGCATAAGTTTTGGAGTAGGATTACCATTCAAGGGAAGCCGATCAACTTTTAACCTGGGATTTATTGCAGGACAAAGAGGGACACTTACAAACAACCTAATAAAAGAGAATTACGGAATTGTGAATTTTGGACTTACACTGCACGATTTCTGGTTCTATAAAAGAAAATTTGATTAAATATTGTAACTATGAAAACCACAGGATTGAAAACTTTACTGATTGCCGTAATGGCGATTTTTGTTGCAAACCAGGCATTCGCCCAAAAGGGGGTGGATGATGGATCTCAATACGGTAAAGGTGAAGACAGCGTGAGATGTATTAAAAACATTTCTTTATACTCGGAGTATTATAAGCACGACAATTTTAAAGATGCCATAACACCCTGGAGAGAATTGTACCGTGAATGCCCCTCTTCGAGAGAATCACTCTACGCCAATGGAGTAAATATTTACAAAGCATTTCTTGAAGCTGAAAAAGACCCGGCCAGAAAAGCAGCTTTTTGCGATACCATCATGATGATTTACGATCAGAGAATCAAATACTTCGGTGGCGAAGGAAGTGTACTGGGTCGAAAAGGAGTTGATTTACTTCGTTACAGAAGAGAAGATGGCAATGAGTTCATTCAGGAAGGTTATGAATACCTGAAAAAATCCGTTGAACTGGAAGCAGCCAAATCTTCTCCTGTAGTATTAACCACTTTTGTTTCTGCCAGCATTTCACTCTATCTGAGAGGTCTGCTTGAAAGTGAACAGGTAGTAACGGATTACCTTGTTTCATCTGAGATTATGGATAAAGAGCTTGCCAAACGTCCGTCCTCAAAAACGCAACAGGCTAAAGAAGCCATCGATTTGAATATCCGGGAAAGTAAAGTTTTATCCTGTGAGATTATCGTAAAGATATTCCAGCCCAAATTCGAGGCAAACAAGGAAGATCCTGAATTCCTGAAAAAAGTTACCGGATTCCTTACTGACGCAAATTGCGAAGGTGAAAAACTTTTTGCTGATGCTTCTGAGAAACTTTACGCTGTTGAACCATCTTCACTCGCTGCTTATAAACTGGCAAGAGTTTTCCTTCAGAGGAAAGAATATGAGAAAAGTGCAAAATATTATAAAGAGTCAGTTGACCTTGCAACATCAAGCGATGACAAAGCAAACTACTTATATGAACTGGCCTATGTTTTAAACTCTCATCTCAGCCAGTCTGAAAACGCAGCATCCTATGTCAGCGACGCAATAAGTATTAAGCCTAACTGGGGTGATGCATATATTCTTCTTGGATCCATTTACAGTTCCGCTGTTACATCAATTGATGATCCCTTTATGAAAAAAACTGTTTACTGGATTTCGGTGGATATGTTCCAGAAAGCCAAAAACGTTGACCCCAGTGTTTCCGATA
>CAYOLQ010000155.1:0-6894 GCA_964404825.1 uncultured Chitinophaga sp. | reverse complement strand
GTAACTACTATAAAAAGTGTATATAATAATGCTATGGTATCCGGATCGGAGAACTTCCCTGCTTTTAACACAAAGAAAGATCCTTATCTGGCACATATTAAAGACTATACATGGGGAAGCAATTCAGTAAAGTCATTACAGGGGAATATGTTTTACAGTATGATATCTTATAAAATAAACCCTGCAAAAGAGGCGGATGCCAGAATTGCTGCTCAGGGTTTTATCAATCACATGCATGGAGTAAATCCTTTTAATCTCGTCTACCTTTCGAATATGTACAGGTACGGGGGAGATAATTGCGTTAACGAGTTTTACCATACCTGGTTTACCAATGGCAGTTCAAAATGGGATCGTTTTGGGGTTTCCACATATGGCCCGGCATCGGGATTTTTAACCGGAGGCCCTAATCCATCCTATAACTGGAACGGTTGCTGTCCTACGGGATGCGGCTCCACTCAGAATAATGCAATTTGCCTTTCCTTAAATATTTCACCACCAAAAGGACAACCCAACCAAAAGTCATACAAGGACTTCAATACAAGCTGGCCTCTGGATTCATGGTCGGTTACTGAAAATAGCTGCGGATATCAGGTCAATTACATTCGTCTGTTGTCAAAGTTCGTAACTGCCGGTCTTGATTGCAACGGAGATGAAAATGGTACTGCTTTTAAGGATTTATGCGGGAATTGCGTTGGTGGCAATACAGGCAATGAACCCGACACGGTTTACTGCAATTGTTCGGAGTACAAGCACAAAAACACTATTAATATCAGCGCCTGCAGAACGTATACATCTCCGGGCGGAAATGTTTGGACAAGTCCGGGAGTTTACCATGACACTATTCAGGGTTTCATGGGATGCGACAGTATGTTAACGATTAACCTGACTTTTACTCAGGTTAATACCGATATTGATTTTGCCGGGGATCGCTTAACAGCAAATGCAAGTTCTGCAACATACCGATGGATGAGTTGTGATGGGGCGTATACTGCAATTGCCGGAGAAACAGGGAAATCTTTTCTTCCCGCTATAAACGGGAAGTACGCGGTTGAAGTCACACAAGATGGTTGCACCGACACTTCTGAGTGTTACACGGTGGAATTGACCGGATTGGAAAATAATCCTGCCAATGAAGGAATTCGTGTTTACCCAAATCCTTCTTCAGGAAGTTTTGAGATTTTTCTGCCGGTTAACAGCGGCCCTTTGGAAATTGAAATAAGAAACACTCTCGGGAAACTTATCAGAAAGGATAACTTTAATGAAACAGATCATCTTAGTATTACTATCAATGAATCTCCGGGAATGTATTTCCTATTTATCAGGATGAATAAGCAAACGCAGAAAGTTCTGAAGGTATTTCTGAATTAGTTTCAGAGTTTACTTTTCCGGCATAAATGTCGGATCATTTCCCGAATACTCAAACCATTCGAAGGTTGATGTATTTCCTGAAACTGTGCCTGTTGCGGATGCATGCATGCCCAGAATTGTACCAACAAAACCACCGGCAACTTCTGTGCTCAGGTATTTCCCGTCGACATTCTCTGCAACGGGTAACCAGTTTCCTTCTGACGTGGCAAAATAAAATGAGTATGATCCTTTATCTGCCTTTATTTTCAGATATATTCTTTCGTGCGATTCAGGAAATTTCACGGCAAGTATTTCAGGTGAAATACCTGTTTCACTTTTGACACTTTTATATAGTACAACAGCATCTTTATTATCAACAAGTGTCTTAGCCAGCAAATAATAATTCGCATCATTCTGAAAAGCGCTTATCCCTGCCAATTCCTGAGCTGAATTTGCTTTAAACACCATAGAAACTGTTGCTTCGGCATGCAAATGCTGCTGCCTGCGGCCAATAAATGCAGGATTTGTAAACTGATTCAGCATTTCCGGTGAAAGGGCAAGAACCAACCCTCCATTTTGTGCATCGATGCTGTGCTTCTGTTTAAAGGGAGTTCGGATGAACAGCCAGTATGGAGCGAGATCGGGCGTATTGAAACTATCTCTCAGAACAAAGTTTTTATTCAGAGGGAAGCCAGTAACAGTGGTTTCTCCTGTTGAAAGAATTGAATAACTATATTGTATTGCTGTGGAATCGGGATTTATCACAGGCCAGCCATCTTTCCATGAAACCGGAGTCATAAACGTTTCCCTGCCGGTATTGAAAAATCCGTTTTCATAAGGTCTGCATCCAAGAAATACGCTGAACCATTCACCTTCAGGTGTTTCTACGAGATCAGCGTGACCGGTGCATGTTATCGGATTTTCACGTGCAGGATCCAGATTTCTCTGGGTGAGGATGGGATTCTTGTCATAAACCTCATAGGGTCCGGTTACGGCTTTCGCCCTGAAAATTACTTCTGAATGTCCTGTTGAAGTGCCACCTTCCGCTGCCATAAGGTAATAGTAATCATCGACTTTATAAATATGAGGGCCTTCAAGCCAGATAGGCTCTTTACTGATATCTGCACCTCCGTTAGCAAGAAGTATTTCTTCGGTTCCGGTGGTTAGCGTTTCTGGAAAAAACTCAAGTGTGCGTATGGACCTGTGTCCATCATATAACGGCTTATTATCCGGTGCAGGCCAGCATGAGGTCAGATATGCCTTGCCGTCTGTATCAAAAAAGATATCGGGATCCATTCCCTGAACATGAGGCAGAACAACAGGAACCGACCATGGCCCTGCAGGATTTTTAGCTGTTACCACGAAATTTCCGATCCCCCCGATAACAGTACACACGAGATAAAAAGTTCCTTTATGATATCGTATTGCCGGAGCATAAATACCCTGTGAAATGCCAAGCCCTTCCAGGTTGAGCTGTTCAGGACGATCGAGTACATTGCCAATCTGATTCCAGTTTACAAGGTCTGTACTGTGGAAAATGGGTATCCCTGGAAAAAAGCTGAATGTTGAATTTACCAGGTAATAATCGTTTTCAACCCTGCATATGCTGGGATCGGGATAGAAACCGGGTAAAATGGGATTCGAAAAGCTTACTTCCTGAAGCTTGCCGGTATTGCATGAATACATAATGCTTAAAAATAGTAATGCACTTAATAGGTTTCTCATGAGGTTACTTTTGGTAGTTAGCTTAATTACGTTATAATTCCTGAAGCCTGACATTATGAATTCAATTGATATCAGATCGTCAGATTAAGTTCTGTTCTGACAAATCAGAAAAATCAAGCTGTTTAACAGGATAAAGTAAAAATAGAAATTCTTTTCAAATACCGATTCAGGAAAAGTAAATTATTTAAGAACCTCATAGAGGGCAGCAGGGATTTATAATATCTTAATCATTTTTCTTGTCGATGAATATTTACCGGTAACCAACTGGTAATAATAAACACCCTCGTTGAGATATTCTGCATTATAATCGAATTTGTAATTCCCTTTTTCTTTCAGTCCCTCTGAAATAATAGCAACCATTCGTGATTTTATGTCATAAATATGAAAATTCACCTGCGATAATTCCGGAACATTATACTCAATAATCGTTTGGTTATTAAAAGGATTGGGATAATTCTGTCTGAGGTAATAATCTGAAACCTCCAAAGTTTCGGTTTGTGTTCCTACAGGTTTAAAAAGAAAAGGCTCCGACCAGTTGCTCCATTTCAGATTATGATCCCTGTACCTTACTCTGAAATAATAGGATTTATTCCATGAAAGTTTTGATCTTTCAATTGCGGATTCAAACAAATTAATGCTTTTGTTAAGATCCCGGGGAATAAAATTCTGATCCACTCCGTAAATATTAGTCCGGTGAACCATAGTGTTTACAATAACCTTAGAAATATCATCACCGTCAAGTACCTGCGACTGTACGCTCATAACCGAATCGGATCCCACAAATTGACTTGATTGAAAAAGTATCTGGTTTTCGGTTATATCATAGCTTTCAACAGTGGGTGTCAGAGGACCTGACTGGTTAAGCTTTTTATACCACTTGTCCATTAGTTCTGTATTTCTTGGCTTATTTGAATTTCCAAGGCTGTACATTGAATTTTCGTAAGAATGATTTGCAATATCGATTTCCAGAATCTGGAAGAAATAATGATCATAGGAAATCTGTATGTCCGGATAATCGAAATTCTCAAAATTGCCCCATTTGTCAGTTGCACCGCCACCGCCGCCGCCACAGATTATTCTGAAATCACCGTCTGCAGTTGGAGACAAGATAGCACCCCTTTCAAAACCATGGGTATGACCCGTGTGAATTTGCTGCACTTTGCTGTACTTTTTAATTACCGGGAATAATAAATCCCTTACCCAGTTAGAGCCTCCATCAAATGTGTTAACAACAAACCAGAGTTCGGAATATGGCGGATGGTGAAAAAAGAAATAAACAAAATCAATGGATGGGTCTGATTGCGCTTCATTCAGCCTTGTATCGATCCAGTTTAACATAGTTGTCCCGTAGTTGCCCGTAATATTTGTATTCAGTCCTATAAACAATGCGTTTCCTATCTTTATCTGCCATACTTTTTCTTTCAGGGAAGGGTTAGCGGGAAAGGCAGATTGCTCGTCAAGTTTAAGGTAATTGTAAAAAAACTCACTCTCACCTTCATGGTTTCCTGCAACTACCGCAGTAGGGATATTTGCAGACAGCGGAGACAGAATCTGAAAATACTGTGAAGTATATTGTCCGGGAGAATTACCGCTGACAACAACGTCGCCCGAATGGAATATCCCGTTAATATGATCTTCGGTATCAGGACCATACAGCTCGGTAATTTTTGCCTTTGCGGCGCGTAATACGTTTCCTGCCATAGTTGTATCGGAGGAGTGTGTATCGCTGAGCAAAACAAACCTTAATTTTCCGGTATAGGTTTCATCCGGTAATGTTTTAAATGAATAGATTTGAGACTCGCCGTTTCCGCTCACAACCTTATAATAATATTTGGTATTTGGATCTAATCCTGTCAGTTTTACTGAATGCCAGCGGTAGGGAGGGCTAATAATTTCGCTGGTTCCGGAATGTGTCTGACCCAGATTCAGAGCTTTTCCGTAATCAACGCGCGTTCCGGCTGAGGAAGTATCGTGCCAGCAAATCGTCATGGTATTTTGTCCTGCAGCCTGAAGATAAGGAAAGCGTGTCATCATCGGAAGTGCTGTATTATGTCCGAAACCGCCCATTTCCTTTGCTTCTTCTGAATTCAGGGCTTTATTCCATATCGCAAGTTCTGAACATAAAATAGCACCATCTTCACCGTCATTATCTGCAAAAACAAGTAAAAGATTATTGAGTGAAAAGCGACCATCGATGGTTTGGGTATTTCCGCTCATAAAAAGATCTCCATCGAGATAACAATTAAAAAAACTGCCGTTTTTTATTGATATAACCATCCGGTACCAATCGTTGGTATTCAGAACATAACTGCTATAACCGGTAGCCGCAACACCAATGTTTCCTGTGGGATTGATAAAAAAATCACCGTCATTACTATTGTTTACTGTAGTCTGAAAAAAGCAGTGCCAGATTGTATTATTCGTAATTTTAAAATCGTAAGCAAGAGTATATTCATTAACAAAGCTACCTCCCCCATTTGGAGAAATCATATGATCCATGGTATAGTAGCTTCCGGGGCCGATTGATACGGCACCGTTTCCTTGTTCCGGCCCATCCACAGCAGAATGAGAACCATGAAGCAGTAAATCTGTTCCAAAACCGGATTCTGCCTTTGTAAGGTTTGAAGGATCATCAAATTTCCACCAACCGGTTCGTTCAGGAACCACAGCACTTAGATTTGCAGTAAACAGAATAAAAACGGTCATCACTCTCACATAAATCAAAATCCTCATGGTTAATTCGTATTTGTTAGCGGAACCTTTGTGAAAAAATAAGGGTGCCCCTGAAACGGGGCACCCTTTAAAGATTATTGAATTACAATCATTTTGCGTGTGCTAATAGTATGGTTATTTAGCATCTGAATATAATAAATCCCATTCGAAAACTTTTCGGAACTCAACTCCAGCTTATATGAGCCGGGTGATTTAACACCGGCATGTATCACCTGAACTTCGTTCCCTGCCACATCGAGGATACGGAAACTTACCTTACCCGATTTTGCAACATTGTAAGGGAAGGTGGTGCTTCCGGTAAATGGATTGGGGTAATTTTGTCCGAGATCGGAAGAGTTACCGTCCATTTTGGGTTCGCGGATTGCTAAAGGAGCTGATTTTGTAGCATCGCCTAATTTTGCAACCTGATCTGCTGTTAAAGCGACCTCCCAGAAACCAACTTCTGAACAAACAATAGCTCCATCGTCGCCATCGTTATCCCCAAACAACAGCAATGCATCTCCGATAGAGAATCTGCCGTCAACTGCCTGACCAGCTCCATCAAGCCAGATATCGCCATCGATATATATACGGAAGAATACACCATTTTTAACAGTAACAATCATCCGGTACCATGTATTGGCACTCACCGTGGCGGAAGTATATCCGGTTGAAGCTGTTCCAATGGAATTAGTGGCTTTGCTTATAAACAAATCTCCGTCATCGGTATTATCCGCGGTAGTCTGGAAGAAAGTATACCAAACTGCAATTTCAGGAACCTTGAAATCAATCTGCAGCGAATAATCATTTATAAAACTGCCTCCACCGTTTCCATAAATGCCCGGTGTCATGGTAAGGTAACTTTCAAGCCCAATAAAGGTTGCATTGTTTCCAGGTACCGGTCCGTCATACTGAACCTGAACACCAGTTAAAGCAAGCGGACTGCCAATTTCAGCCTTAGTTAAATCTCCTGCATCATCAAATTTCCACCAGCCGATCCTATCAGGAATCTTACCTGAAGGGTCAGTTCCCAGTGATTCAACTTCATTGTCGGTGAGGGCAACTTCCCAAATAGCAATTTCCGAGCAATTGATAATACCGTCATCGCCA
>CAYOLQ010000154.1:0-7127 GCA_964404825.1 uncultured Chitinophaga sp. | reverse complement strand
CGACGAGCGCTGCCCGGATTTTTTTCATAACGTGATACCGGAATGTTATTGCCGTAAAAACTGCAATGGTCAATATTTATTTGGCTTTGATCTTTAAGTCCCAATCCGGTCATACAATTTACAAATAGTGTATTACTTATGTTTACAGAAGAATTTTGACCAACTGAAATACCTTTATCGAAAACATTTGAGATTGTAAGGCTATCAATAATAAGATCTATTGAGTTTTCACCAATATCAACTGCATCACAGTTAAAACCCAGAAAATCATAAAGTTTGCAATTGCGTATAATGCCACCGTTAATTCCGTCATAATCAATTCCATCGGTATCAATCTGGTCGTTACCTCTGAATACCGAGTTTTCAATTCTTGCAGTTCCATATTTAACGTTAATCAGATCCCCCGAAACCCTGGAATGTATCGAGCTGTTGGTAAGTACAATATCCGAGTATCTTGCTATAATGGGATTGGAATCAACATCTTCCATAATTAAATGATCAAGCACAAGATTGCTGTTAAATGAACTGATTGCGGCATAATCACGACTTGGAATTTTACCTTCTGATGCACTTTCAATGGTAACAAAGCTAAATCTGGATGTGTCTGTTGCGTTGAGAAAGGTCATTGCACCCCAGCTGGCTTCTCCAAATTCTGGATTGGTTTTAATAAATATGGGTTCGGAACTGTTTCCTAAAGCCTCAATAGAGCCTTCTACATGTATGTTCGATTTGGGTGACAACCAAATTTCAACTCCTGGCATTATCTTTAAAGTACAACCGGTTTTTATAGTAATATCTTCCAGAATCAGATAAGGGGAACATTCTTTATCAAGAGTTAAATCCCCTGAAATAATAGCAGGAATAATGCACTGCCCAATGGGTTCATATTCTGCTGATAAAAAGGTATCATCGCTAATAGTAATAAAAATGTCCCTGTTGGTTGTCAAATAACCAGTTGCCTTTTCTGTTAATCCGGCAAATTCCAAATCAAAACTTAAATCATTGCTGTTTTTGTAATTCTGGTGTAATTCAACCGCAATCAGGTTTTCTCCTGCAATTAAATAAGATGGATCAATATTGAAACAAGTATAAAACGATTCGGAATTGCCTGAAATTGATATCGGTGTATATGTTTGATGCGAAAGTAAACCGTAAGGAAGATTCGAACGGAGAACCTCATTCCCGTTAATATAAACCGCTGCACCATCATCTTTCAAGAGTGAAATTATGAAGCCTGAAGATTCTAAATCTTCAGAAGTCAGATTAAAAATTTTGCGGAAATAAGTAGTTATATATCTGTTGGTTGTATTTCCACCATAATCTATAACAGTTGCTTCATCATCTTCACCATATCCCAGTTGTGCAGGACCTGATTTCCAGGATAAATCATTATAACCCGGGTCCTTCCATGCTGTACCTTCATCTGAACCATTATCCAGATATTTCCATACAGATGATTTGGGGATAAATACCTTTTTTTCAGAATTTTTCCAGCCCTTAAAATTATAACCTGCTTTATCCACAGCAGTAAATTTAGTGCTGATATCCTTTAAATATAAGCCAACCCATTTATTATCAGGCACGATAAGATTATTGATCAATATAGTTCCTGCGCCTGAAGGTTTAACCGAAAGATATAGATTTGTATACCCACTGAATCCATAATTACTTAAATCGTTAAGGAGAAATCCGGGCCTTAATTCAGTAAAGGTTTTCAAATCATTTACCTTATTAATCCAATAGCTTTGGGAGGGAATCGCATTCCCATAACTTGAAGTTGCGCCTAACCAGCGTTCTACATGAAACGGAACCTCATTAGAAATATCTGCTGCATGACTTTCGATTAACATTTTCATTCTCTGAGGATGAAAACTAGTAAAAAGCTGATCGGCAAGCCTTTGTCCAAAGTATCTGGTGTAATTCTCATTATTCATAAGATATTGAAAGGGCCAGGAATTTTGCTGTATATAAAAACTGATCATGTTTGTTGTTATATTAAAAAACCCCCTGTCAAGATCCATAATAACCCATTTCCATTTCCCTGAATCTTTTGGTTTCCATGCCATTACATTATGGTCAATGGAGTAATTGGCTGTTGCCATTTCCGTTATCACAAGATCAGTAAAATTCTCAATATCCATAACTTCACTAACTGCACTATAATTTGAATATATTGACAGATCCTTCGAATACAATGACTGTAAATATCTATAGCCTAGCAGATCACCGGCTTCAGCGTAATCTTCGTTCTCAACGATATCAAATGTACCCGGCTCCAGATTATAATTTTTTTCGATGAAATCAGAGTTAACTTTCTCACGGATATTGTGAATTCCCATATACTCGCCGTTGAAGAAAGCAATTGAGGGTCTGAAATCCATAAAATCAAGCTTAGTATTTAGCCGGGATGCATCCTGACCAAGAATATCGCGGAATAAGGTATAACTCCAGTCACTTCCTGAAGCTCTTAATGCAAAATCTTTATATTTTGACCTTTGTTTGTGATACAGAAGCGGATATTCCAGATTTGTAACTCCATATTGACCTCTGAAATAAATACCTAACATTTTCTGAGGCAATTGCCAGGAATACAGGCCGTTTACTTTTATTCCTGCCTGCTCATTAAATGCAGCTCTGTCACTTCCATTGTTCTCGAAAAGCTCAATATTTGCAGGGATTTCCCATAATGGCTTGAAATTTTGAACATAAATTCCTTTTTGAGGATCCCAGAGATTAATGGGATCAGTTGATATAGAAACGACAGGAAGTTTTCTGCTTTTCAAATCACCATCAAGAAAAAATGAATGGGTAACAACCGGACCGGGTATCATTTCTGGTTTAAAAATTCTTGCCCTTACTATGGTGTTAGACGAAATGGACAGGGGAAGGGTGTAAACTTCTGATTCATCATTTGGCTCTGAACCGTCCAGTTCATATCGTATTTCTCCTCCCAGAGGATTTGAAAGCTCAAGAATAAAACCGGTTTCATAAATACCTCCGGTGACCGAAAACTCTGGTTTGTTTTTAGCAAAATCGGCAAAAAATACAGAGCCGGTATTTGATGCTCCTGGTGTTGGATTAAGGAAATATCCCCAGACACCCGCGCCATCCTGTTTCCTGCCTGCTGAAATATCTGTTTTTTGAAATGAAAAACTAAGTGAATCAAGCAGCACCAAACCGGGAGAAAAGAGGACAATTTCTTCACCATCAGCAGAGAGTTTGAAATTTGCATGCAATCCGGAATTCATGTCATCTGCCCAGATTAAAATAAATCCTCCAGCGTCAATTACAACATTTTCAACTATTTGCCATTTATTAGGAATCCCTTTATTATCGGTTAGAAAATAGTTTTTTAAATTTATCACCGATTGCCCGGAGTTATAAATTTCAACCCAGTCGGCGAATTCTCCGTAATCCGGATCCTGGTTAATACTTGAATTGGATGCCGAAAATTCGTTAATATATAACTGACATTCAGCCGAATGGAAATATCCAGCCAGCAGGAAAAATCCTATTAATATATATGTTCGTAGGAATTTCATATTCGAATTCTGTAATCCCGACTTGAAAATATCCAGTTGAAAAGATAATTGTCGAAAGCTGTAAATTTAAACAATTAATACAAATCTTACATGTCAGCACTGTAATACTCTTTACAAATAACAAATGCTAAAAATGTTCAATGTTTTTTATGGATAATCCCTGGAATTAGTATGGTTTAAAAACTGTTAAATAACAACAAGAATTTTGACATATTTGATTTATATCATAATTCCACATGGTTCAATCTGTTTACTTTGTATTAAAATTTAAAAACTGAATATTTTATGAAACCAAGCCACATCGAACATATTGGTATCGCTGTAATAAACCTTGAAGAAGCTATAAAATACTATCAAACCGTTTTAGGTCTGGAATGCTATGCCATCGAAGAGGTTGCAGATCAAAAGGTTAAAACTGCATTTTTTAGAGTAGGAGATACCAAGATTGAACTTCTCGAATCCACGGATCCGGAAGGACCTATTGGTAAATTCCTGGAGAAAAAAGGACCCGGTATACATCATATTGCATTTGCAATGCCGGATGTTACACAAGCATTAATGGATGCTGAAAGTAACGGAGTTCAATTAATTGATAAACAACCACGTAAAGGTGCTGAAGGTTTAAGTATTGGCTTCCTTCATCCCAAATCAACTTTTGGCGTTTTGACCGAATTTTGCGGTAAATAATCAAATAAATTATGTCACAAAGAGACAAAATCCGTCAGCTTATTGAACTCAGAGTCAAAGCTAAACAGGGCGGAGGCGAATCAAGAATTGAGGCTCAGCACGGTAAAGGAAAACATACAGCGAGGGAGCGGATTGAAATCCTTCTGGACGAAGGAAGTTTTGAGGAATATGATATGTTTGTAACCCACCGATCTCATGACTTTGGTCTTGAGAATGAGGTATATCCGGGAGATGGAGTGGTAACAGGTCATGGTACAATCGATGGCAGAATTGTTTTTGTGTATGCACAGGATTTTACTGTTTTCGGGGGATCTCTGTCTGAAACTCATGCAAAAAAAATCTGCAAAATCATGGATCAGGCGATGAAAGTCGGTGCTCCGGTTATCGGAATAAACGACAGCGGTGGCGCCCGGATTCAGGAAGGAGTCAGGAGTCTGGCCGGATACGCAGATATTTTCCAGCGAAATATCATGGCTTCCGGTGTAATTCCGCAAATTTCAGCCATATTCGGACCATGCGCAGGTGGCGCAGTATATTCTCCGGCTCTGACTGATCTGATAATAATGAGCGATCAGACATCTTATATGTTTGTTACGGGTCCAAAGGTTACAAAAACGGTCACAGGAGAAGTCATTTCTACTGAAGAACTTGGAGGTGCAAAAGTTCATGCTACCAAATCCGGAGTTTGTCATTTTGTTGCAGACGATGAAGAGGAGGGTCTGATGTTAATCCGGAAGATAATTTCTTATTTTCCTCAGAATAATCTTGAAGATCCAATAGTTACTGAATGCAACGACCCCATTGACAGACTTGAAGATTCATTGAATGAAATTATTCCTGACAACTCAAATCAGCCTTACGATGTCAAGGATGTAATATTCGGAATTGTAGATAACAGAGAATTCCTGGAAGTTCACCGTGATTTTGCCAAAAATATTATTGTGGGATTTGCAAAGTTTAATGGCGCTCCGGTAGGTATTGTTGCCAATCAGCCTATTCATCTTGCGGGAGTTCTTGATATAAATTCTTCCCGAAAGGCCGCTCGCTTTGTGAGATTGTGCGACTGCTTTAACATTCCTGTTGTTACTTTAGTTGATGTACCGGGATTTCTGCCGGGAAGTTCCCAGGAATACGGGGGTATTATTATTCACGGTGCAAAGCTGATGTTTGCATACGGTGAAGCTACTGTTCCCAAAGTCACGGTTACTCTTAGAAAATCATATGGTGGAGCTCACGATGTTATGAGCTCTAAGCAGTTACGGGGTGACATCAACTACGCCTGGCCAAGTGCTGAAATTGCTGTTATGGGTCCAAAGGGTGCAGTTGAAATTCTGGAAGGCAAGAACATTTCTGGTATTACAAGTGAAGAAGAGGCAAAAAAATATACTGAAATGAAAGAGGAAGAATACCGTGAAAAATTTGCAACGCCTTATGAAGCTGCAAAATACGGATATATTGATGATATTATAGAGCCTCGTAACACCCGGTTCAGAGTTATCAGGGCGCTGCAGACTCTTTCTACGAAAAAGGAAATGAATCCCCCTAAAAAGCACCCAAATATACCTTTGTAATCATGGTAACAATATTAGGCATCAGCGACATAACATCCCTTTCAGTTGTCATAGCCATTCTTGGCTATATCGTTGTACTCATTTCACTTCTATTGCTGCACTTATTCTTTTTCTTTCTTCCGAAACTTCTTTTTTTCAAATGGAAGAAAGAAAAAACCGTAGTTGAAAAAACTATACCTGAAGTCAGGGAAGTATTGATATCAGGAGAGGAAGCAGCAGCAATTGCAATGGCTCTCCATTTGTTTCTGGAAGTTCATGATGAGGAAAGCGGACTATTGACCATTAACAAGGTATCAAAGCCATATTCTCCATGGAGTTCTAAAATTTATGCAGTCAGGAATCAGTTTAACAGGATTTGAAACTTTTTTAAGGATGAAGAATTATAAATTTACGATTAACGGAAATGAATACAGTGTCGATATTAATGATATCGAGAATAACACGGTTCACCTTGAAGTCAATGGTACAAAATTCGATGTGCAAATTGAAAGGAAAATAAAACCCACAAAAACTCCTACACTTATCAGAACTGAATCACCGGTGCCGGTAAAGCCCCGGATTGATAAGAAGGAAGGAGGCTCGGCTTTTGCAATTGCTTCTCCTTTGCCCGGATTAATAATCGAAGTATATGTCAAACCCGGTGATATCATCAAGCAGGGTCAGAAAATACTTAGCATGGAAGCTATGAAAATGATTAACCAGGTATTATCTGAAAAGGATGGAGTGGTAGAAAGCATTAAGGTTGTGGCGGGTCAGAATGTGCTTCAGGGCGATACATTAATCGAAATAATTTAAGCAATGAAAAAGCTATTCACAGTTATTGCCATAATAGCCTTACTTGCTGTCCTTCGCCCCCTTATTGCACCGCTTCGTATGGTTTACAGCGCAAATGCCACTCAAACTGAAGTTCCGGAAACCAAAACCTACGACAAGGAAAATATTGATAAGGCAGAGTCTGATAAAGTACTCCAGCAATCAATTGACGGCATGAAAAAATTCTGGGCATATACCGGGTTTCGAAATGCCAGTTGGGGAAACATGATCATGATTATGGTCGGACTCTTTTTCATATTTCTGGCAATCCGATACGATTATGAACCTCTCCTTTTGATCCCAATAGGGGTAGGTGTTATTCTGGGAAACATACCTTTTTATCAGGATGGGGGAATTAACTTACAGATTGGCATTTATCAGGAAGGTAGTGTTCTTTCTTACTTATATTTTGGAGTAATTAAAGGTATTTACCCTCCACTTATATTTCTTGGAATAGGTGCAATGACCGATTTTTCTTCACTTATTTCAAATCCAAAGCTTGTACTTCTGGGTG
>CAYOLQ010000153.1:5695-7149 GCA_964404825.1 uncultured Chitinophaga sp. | reverse complement strand
GTTTTGCTCAGTTTACTGACAGGTTTGAATGTATCATCGAAAACAGTAATAGATACTTCAGCTTCCTCAATTGGATCAGGCTGTGCATGAGTTACTGACACGGACAAATCCATTTCTTCACCCGATTTCCAAAGTAATCTTTGTAAATCTATGGCTACATGCGTTGGCTCATATGTCCTCTTTAAAAAATAATAGGGCGCTCCAGCATTTCCAAATCCGTCAATAAGTTGTATTCCTGCGGTAGGCCATGTACGCATCAATACCCAAGGAAGTAAACCTGTAGTTACCGGATAATTACTCTGGAATTTTTCAGACATTATTTGATAAAATTCGCCTGCTCCAATCTGACTCGCTTCAGTAATTTCATCAAGTGTAGGGTCTGAAATGTCAATAATGTGTGAAGCCCTACTCAACATCCGGGGAACCCTATCAGGCCCATATTCGGTAAAATGATGGACAAATTCGGGATGGGTTTTAACGAAATCCTCTTTATACATATTACCCAGGCCTCCTTCAAGTTCGGCAGGATTAACTGTTTCACGAAAAAGTGCCGCCTCAGGAAGTGAATGAATTCCCGCCTCAGAAATCCACGGATTATTTCCATGAACAATTTTGTACCAAACAGGATCAAAATCCGGGTAAGGATGAGCGGTTCCTCCATCCGGATCTGTTCTGTAGAATGGCCGCGTTCCATCAAAGATGGCCAAATTGCGCTCCAAAATCCCAATAACTACAGTATTGTCCTTATGATAAGCATTGAATTCATTCCCACCTGACCAAACAGCAAGTGATGGATGATTCCTCAGGCGTATTATATTCTGAACGACCTGAGCTTCCCAAATGTCCTGAGGGTAAAGAGGGGCTGTTTGATTTCCCAATGGAAAATCAGACTCTACCATCAAGCCAAGTTCATCGCATATATCAAAAAAAGTATCGCTTTCAATCAGACAGCTTCCATTTACCCTTATCATCTGAATACCAGCATTTTTTGCAGACTCCAAAAGCCAGCGGTATTTTTCTTCATTGGCTTCCAATAACGGATCCAAAAACATCCAATTAATGCCTTTAACAAAGAGTTTTTGACCATTGACTTCATATTGCCAATTATACCAGCGGTCGCTTAATTGAGGCCCGGCTGATGGCAAATGGTTTATCGTGCGAATGCCATAATTAAAAATCAACTCGTCCTTTATTTCGTTATTATCTTTCAGGCTCAGCCGCACATTATACAAATGAGCATCTCCTATTCCATTGGGATACCATAATTTCGCATCAGAAAGCTTAAAAGAATGTCTCATCCAATTTCTCCCTTCATGCAACAATAGGGGAATGGTATGAGCATACACCTTGTTGGATAATTTGTCTGTGATTTCAAGTTTTGCTTCAAATTGTGAAATTAATCGCTTTTGGTCACCCTTCGTGTTGAGCTGTACATCACCGGTTGGATGAATTTC
>CAYOLQ010000153.1:0-5595 GCA_964404825.1 uncultured Chitinophaga sp. | reverse complement strand
ATCGCTTTTGGTCACCCTTCGTGTTGAGCTGTACATCACCGGTTGGATGAATTTCATAAAGAAGGGAGTGACTGTTAATAAAGACCTCAAAGGACAAATCCAACTCAGCTGTTTTTCCTTCTATGGATTTTGTTACAAGAAACGGGCGTTCAATATGATTTTTGTTACATATTTCGAGCCGGATACCACGCCATATTCCCATAGGAAAAAACATTTCAACTCCGTTGCCCCCACCAACGAGCCAAGGCCTGATCACCGTGCCTGTTTTAGCTGGCTTATATTTCCCTTTATTACCCCAGTTACCAGCCTTAACTTCAACAACAATTTCATTTGTGTCGGTTTGTTTTATAAACTTGCTGATTTCGATGGCCGGTCCTCCAAACATACCTTCATGGGAACCCATCAAAACGCCGTTAATCCATATCTTTGAGAAATAATCAATGCCATCGAAACACAGAAATACCAATTTGCCTGCGGTATTATCTGGTAATTCCACATTTTTACGATAGTACCAGACTTTTTCGTCAACCCATTTATAAAGATCAGTATTTTTGTTATAATAAGGGTGAGGCAGTTTTCCGGCCTTCGCCAGCGACCATTGAACTGAATTTGGAACTTCTGCCTGAAAAGGATCTATCCCGCCTTCAAGTTGGCTTAAATCAAGTATTGCTGAATCCAGATAAGACAGTTCCCAATTGCCTGAAAGATCAATATGCTGACTTGAGGTGCGGGGTGTGATATAATAAGGTTGCCAGAGTTTTTTATCAGGCATCTGGGCAAGTAAGCTTAAAGATGACAATACAGTAATTATTAATAAATTGATATTTCTCATTTCAATATTTTCTAAAAATTTATTTATTAAAAAAATTTTATTCCAGGGAAAGTATATAGCTATGCCATCAAGATTATTCATGGATATGACAGAATCCCGGATACTCAGTTAATACAGAATTCGAATGAAATACAAAGTTTTTATATACCTTTGATTACCGACTTAATTGATTCCCGGTACCTGAAAATCAATCCAGTTTTTGGCATATCAGCAACACAAACTTTTCTATTCGGTAATCAGAACGTGAACCAAAACTGAGATTTGGTTCACGTTCTGTAATAATGTAGAATGCTAATAACCAGGATTCTGATCCTTAATTGGATCAATAGCCTTATTGAAGTTATATTCAGAAGGCGGTATTGGGAAAAGAAGATGTTTGTCAGCAACATCTTTACCGGTGGCTGCTTTTATGCGTTGTTTAACTTCTCCAGTCCTTTTTAAATCGAGCCAGCGTTTACCTTCATACTGTGTTTCGTACCCTTTTTCCTTAATAACAAGTTCTATGAAAGAGTCTTTATTGTAATCTGAAATTTTAAAATCTATTTCTGTATTCACAATCGTGGGATTCTTCCCGTATGCTCTGCGATGCACCATGTTAAGTTTTTCCATGGCATCTGAACTTACAGTTCCGGATGCTCTGCAATCGGCTTCAGCATAAAGCAAAAGCACATCGGCATACCGGTAAACAGGATTGCTGTTAGCACCATATCCGGTTGGATCAGTATATTTACCGTTCGAAATTGTATTAGCACCAAGTCCGATATTGTATGGATACCATCCATAAATAAACCTGAAATCATTTTTATCCCATTCAGCTATTACTTTATTACTAACCAAATCACTATAATGTCCATAATAATTGTCACCAAGTTTTTTCTTAGCTCCCGGGTGATGAGGAAAGGCTGTAAATTGCCAACTTTGATCTTTTGAAAATTTGAAATAAAAAATCTCTTCAGTACTGGTTATAACATCGGGTCCGAATATTTTATTGAAATCGTTCGGGACAGAAACCGATACCAGGGAATATTTATTAGACAGAATAACTTCTTTCGATTTGTCACGCGCTTCTGTGTATTTATTATGAAAAAAGTACACATCAGCAAGGAGTGTTTTTGCAGCCCACTTCGATGGTTTACCTGGTATTGGTGCATTATCCAGAAGATTTTCTTCAGCAAATTTCAGGTCATCAACAATTAACTGGTAAACCTCGGAAGCACTGCTTCTTTTAACTTCAATATCCTTCATATTATTCTCCGTTCTGATGATAACACCTCCCCAGTTCCGTATCAGGTAGAAATAGGCCAGTGCCCTTAAAAATTTGGCTTCACCAATATATTTTGCCTTATCGTTATCTGTCAGATTCTTGCCAGTCGGCACATTTTCAATAACTATATTTGCATTCCGGATGCTTAAATAAAACGCATCCCACATGGTGGCTGTACGGGGTTGATTTGTTCCATCCAATCCCTGAAAATTGGAATTACTTGCCCAACTGCCACGGCCATAACTATAATCCGTATAACTTTCCATCATGGCCATGTAATCCCTGAATTGTTGACCTCTATACGGAAGATAAATTGCAGCAAGTGCAGATTCAACCTCTTTTGGTGTATTATAGAACGTTTCTTCGGCAATTGATTTGGGTTGTTCAACCAGCAAATCCTCACATGAAAACAAGCCGAACAGGGGAATTAATATCAATATATATATATTTTTCATCGCTTATCGTATTATTAATTAAAAACCTACTTTAACACCGAAAGTATAACTTTTGGCAACCGGATAAGAATAGTAGTCAGTACCTACCGTGCTACCAGTCCCTGTAGAGTTAACTTCCGGATCCCACCAGCTATATTTGGTCATCGTAATCAAATTTTGCCCGCTAACGTAAAGCTGAACATTACGGAACCATTCAATTCCCCAATTTTTCAGGGGCAGGTTATATCCTAAACGGACATTGCTAAGTCTGAGAAAAGAGCCATCTTCAATCATACGGTCAGAGAACCGCATGGAAAGACTTCTGGAAATAACAGGATATTTTGCATTTGGATTTTCAGGTGTCCAGTGGTTATACAAAACTTCTCGTGGCATATTTAGCATATATCCGTAATCGAGCGTATTTCCGATAGCACTCATATTAAAAATGTCATTTCCGTATGTCCCCTGAAAAAACATGGTAAGTTCAAAATTTTTATAATTCATGTTTGAATTAAATCCATAGACAAAATCCGGATTCGGATCTCCGATAATGGTCTTGTCTAATGGGCTGATTAAGCCATCCTTATTCAAATCTTTATAAATCTCTTTACCATTCTGGTCATATCCATCCTTCAAATATCCGTAAAATGCAGGGAATGGTTCTCCTTCCCTTAAAATACTTGTATTATCATTGATAAATGAAAGTGTAACAAAACCTGCCAGAATATCTTGATTTTCATTTAATTTAATGACTTTACTTCTGTTAAAGGCAATGTTTGCAGTAACATCCCATTTAAAATCACCGGAGAAAATATTAGACTCCAAAAGGAATTCAAGCCCTTTATTTTGAATCTGTCCAATATTTCTTCTCATGTTTGTAAATCCCATAGAACTAGGCAGACTGACCGAATTTAATAAATCGCGGGTGTTTTTGAGATACGCATCGGCAGAGAAACGAATCCGGTTATTTATAAATGCAATATCTAATCCAATATCCGCTTGTTCTGTGGTTTCCCATTTTAAGTTCTGTGGCAATGTAGTGGACGGAGCGAATGTGGTGTAAAGCGATCCTCCAAAAACTGTTTTTCCTGAGATGAGCTGATTAAGTGTTGCATAAGCCTCAATAGCCTGACTACCAGTCAATCCCCAACTTGTCCGGAATTTTAAATCAGAGATGAAACTTACATCTTTCAAAAAATTTTCCTCCTTAACTTTCCAGGCAATTGCTCCGGAAGGAAAATATCCCCATTTCTCTCCTTCACTATATTTTGAAGAACCATCTGCCCTGAAACTAACAGTGAACAAGTATTTATTCATAAAAGAATAATTTATCCTCCCTAAATAAGAGAGTAAAACCGCTTTTGAATAACCAGATGAAGGAATTCCGGGAATTTCGGCCGCTTGAAGATTGTATGATTCCGTAACATCACTTAGAAATCCTCTGCCCGATCCGCCCAACGTTTTAAAGGTATAGTCCTGATAGGTGAACCCTGCTACAGAAGAAATTGTATGTTTATCTCCTAATGTTTTAATATAACTTATGGTATTTTCATTCAGGAGACTTTGTGAATTTGCAGATGAAACACTGGCGTCACCGGTAGAACTTACAAAATTAAGTGTGGTGTATGAATCAGAACGATTATCATTATTTTCAATGCCACCTAATATTTTTAGGGTTAAACCTTCCATTGGTTTAAAAACAATAGCAGCATTTGCCAAAACAATATTGGCAGTAGAATTGATTATCTGCTCATTTATAAAATTCAAAGGATTATACAACACACTTGATATTGAAGGATAAGCTGTCGCTAATACCCTGTAGCTCCCGTCATCATTATAGGGCGTCAGTGTGGGCGGTGCTGAAATTGTTGCACTTATAAGCGAAGATCCCCTGTTCCCTCCTCCGGAGTCCCGGGCATCTCTGCTGTTTCTCGTAAGGGTTACGCCATATTCAACAGAGAATGCTTTGTTAATATCATGGGAGAGATTTGACCTCAAGGATTGTTTTACATAATTACTCCCTGGGATGATTCCTTCCTGATTAAAATAATTACCAGAAATTGAGAATTTTGTAACCTCATTGCCACCTGAAATAGTGACTGTATTGTCAGTGATGGGAGCTTCCACAAACACAAAATCCTGCCAGTCAAATCCCTTTCCAAAACCATTAATTTGGTCCTGGGTAAAATAAGGTGTCACTTTATCGTTAGCAGCCTGAATATTATAAAACTTAGCATATTCCTGAGCATCCATTAAATCAAGCTTTTTTCTTAAGGATTGAATGCCATAGCTTGATTCTATATCTACTGTTGTTTTGCCAACTTTTCCCCGCTTTGTAGTAATGATTATTACACCATTTGCTCCCCGTGATCCATAAATTGCAGTTGCAGAAGCATCTTTTAAAATTTCGATGCTTTCAATATCATTGTTGCTCAAAACAGTAGGATTACTGCCAGAATACGGAAATCCATCAATAACATAGAGAGGTTCATTTGAACCTAAAATGGAATTTGAACCTCTTATTCTAACACCTTGGGCTGTTCCTGGTGCTCCTGTGGTTTGCCTTACCACGACACCCGCAGCACGACCGGATAAAGCCTGCATTACATTTGCTGCCGAAAAAGCGTTTAAATCATTGCCTTTAACCGATGCAACAGATCCTGTCAGGTCTGACTTTTTTACCGAACCATAACCTATAGTAACGACTTCTTCTAACCCAATAGTTTCATCCAGCATTGAAACGTTAATACTGATTTGGTTTCCAACAACAACTTCCAGCGTTTTCATCCCTACAAATGAAAATTGCAGAGTGGCGTTTTCAGGAATATTGTTTAAGGAATAATTTCCATCTGTATTCGTAGCTGTTCCGTTGGCAGTGCCTTTTACCACAACGGTTACACCCGGTAAAGGCTGACCAGATTTATCAGTTACCTTACCTGAAACTGAATTTTGTTGCTGTTGATTTTCAGATAAAAATGACGGTGCAAGGATAATTTTTCTATCTGTAATTGTGTAAATTACATCTGTACCCGCAAAAAGTTTATTTAGTATTTCATCAATTCTTG
>CAYOLQ010000152.1:0-7323 GCA_964404825.1 uncultured Chitinophaga sp. | reverse complement strand
TTACCAATGTTGAGTATATGGGACGGCCGGGTGATATCCGTCCCCAGAGAAATTTCGGTCTGCGCTTTAGCGGAAACTTTTGATAATTAATCCAATAAAAACAAAGCCCAAAAAAACTCCCGAAACCACCCATGCCCAGGTGTTTGATGTTTTCGATTCTGCCCACATCTGGTAAGGTCGGGTAAGAAAATACTCCATCTTTACCGGCCAAAGAATTTCTCCGTTTGCATCAATAAATCCTTTTGTTCCAACAAGTTTTCCGGGCATTATTGTACGTACCGAATATCGGCTGAATTCTGTAATAACGGAAAATAATTCTTCGAATTTTGCCAACGAACTGTCGATCTCAGGTCTAAGGGCGACAAATAGTTCATCGCCAAAAACTTTTCTCGCAATGATATCTTTTGCATCGAAAAAATAAGCAGAACCACTGTCATTTTCTGATTTTTCAATAAAGCTGTAAATCAATGAATCCTGTTCTTTCAGAAATTCCAGACTATCATTCCATTTCCCGTTTTTCTCTGCAATCGATTGGAAAATAATTTCCCATTCCGCAATGCAACTCATGAACATCCATTTTTCTGTTTTAGTTTCAACAGAATCAGCAATTTGTCTCACAAGTATACTATCTGGACCCATTTTTCTTTCTTCCAGGATGTTTTCAGGAAGGTAGAAATATTCAAGTTCCTTCTCTGAAAGGTAATCTCCGATGGGATATCCGTGCTTAAAGCTTGGTTCAATATCCTCTGAAAAAGTATATATTGTATTAAACCAATGGAATTTCTTGTCGAAACGGGCTTCACGTCTGGTTTCACGGTTTGCACCTTTATCATTTTTGTACTCGAGGTTTAATTCATCAACGTTTCTGAAGAATTTCTCGGCTGTCCGAATCCAGGTAGTATCCTTATTTTCACCAATTTCGATAGTGTCGGAAATTTTCCATGTACTATCAAATGGTACTTTGTAGAACTCCGGCTCAAAGTTATTCCCATCGGAATCTTTTATTACAATCTTTCTGGTTACCGAACCGTCAGAGTGTACAATATTGGTAACTTCTGTATCCTGACAAGAGAACAGCAGTATCATTGTCATTAGTAATGCCGGTTTTAAGATGAACCTTTTCATAATGGTAATTATTGGTTATTACGTGTTTTGAATTCATTTAATCTGTTTTCAACATATTTTTTTAGTTCGGGATCATTTTCAATACGGATAAAAAGGTCCTGATACTTAACCTGGAGTTTATTTACCGATTTTATCATCTGATCAATATCTTTTTCAGAAAAAGTTCCACTTGTATCCGTTAGCCTTCTTCCCATCAGAAAATTAAACTTTTTTTGTGCCCCTGATTCTCCTGTATAGTTTATGGTTGTAATATCGCCATGCCTGATTTGTTGTTCAGAAAGTTCATTGATACGGTTCAGTATTACTTTCTGCTGGTAACTGAATAAAACCAGCAACACCACTGCAACGGCAACAAGCGACTTTCTGATCCAGCCTATATATGCCCATCCGAATAAGAATTCGATTACCAGTTCCGAAAACTTCAGGTCAGTTTTTTCTTCCTGAATCTGTTGCATAATTCTCTCCGTAACACCTTCGGCATCATGATATACAGGTTTGGAGTTTTTCAGAATTGTTAAAAGCTTGTCGTATTTTTTACTTTCCTGTTTCATTTTACATATAGTTTTCAAGCATTTCACTCATTTTTTTTCTTGCATACCAGAGATTCGCTTTCACGTTGGTTTTGCTCATCGAAGTTATTTCCGCAATTTCATCGTTTGATAGTTCTTCAAGATCACTCAGAATAAATACTGTTTTTTGTTTTAAACTCAGGCTTTCCGTTAAAATGGAAATCGTCTGCGCTATCTCTTTGTTTTCAAGCTCAGCAGATGGATTTACCGAAATTCTGTTTGAGATTAGGGCCCATGTGCTATCATCTGCAGTAAATTCAGGATTCCTTTTTCTTTTTCTGAGCTGGTCCAGGCATTTATTAATAACAATGCGATAAAGCCAGCTTTTGTAACTTTCTGATGAACTTACTTTTTGAATGTTTTTCCATACCGACACCATGGTTTCCTGCACGATATCCGATGCCTGTGATTCATTGCCCAGCATCCTGAAAGCAACAGAAAATGCGAAGGGTGAAGAAATATGTACAAGTTTTTTAAAACTCTGTAAATTTCCTTTTTTCGACTCCTCAAAAATCAATTTGTCTATCATATTCGACAAGGGGTTGTATTATTAAGACGATATTTTTAAGGGAAGGTAAAAAACATTCTCAGCTTTTAAATGGATTTTAAAATAAAAAGCCCCTGAAATATCTCAGGGGCTAAAAAGTAAAGAGTATGTTTTGTAAAGCGAATCAGGACTAGTTACCCTGATTGTTTATTGGAATATAGCTTAATAAATTCATATTCGATGGTCCGCTGTAGTCATACTGATACAGTCCATCTTTCCCAATCATCATCAGAACTCCGTTAAAAGGTATAACGTCAAATGCATTAACATCGGGGAACCCGGTAATTTTTATCAGATTTTTAGGGTTGCTGGCATTATAAACTTTTAAGCCTGCTTCACCATCGCAAACAAAAAGAGTTGAATTATCTATTCCAAGGCCATAGGGCTCCTGCATGGGATACGATTGCTCGTGGAGAGGACTGGTAATATTTGAAATGTTGATTACATCCAGTTGACTGGTTGCTTCACCGCACAGATTCCCTGCCCTCAGGGTAACATATGCGTAATTGCCTTCAACAACAACCGGGTCGCAACTCCTGAAATGGCTATAGCTGGAAATGTAAGCAGGAGCGAAGGGATTTGCAATATCGTAAATAATCATTCCGGTTTGTGTTCCGAAAAACAACTTCTTCTCATAAAGAAAAACCGTCTCAACTCCCCATCCAATACTCTGGTTGCCAACAAGTAGCGGACTCGAAAGTTCATCGATATCAAAGGTCTTTAGCGAATTGTAATCAACAGTATAGAGATAATTATCATAAATTGTGAAACGTGCCATGGATCCCCCGATGCCCACAGACATACTGTTCGAACCGCTTCCGGTGGTTGCAGTTTTATTAAAGCTTCCGTCGGCAGCCATGAAATCCCATCTTTCCAGAAATGGCCACCTGTTATTCTGCACCAGTACTTCCTGCTCAATTAACCGGGTTTCCCAGCCTACAACAATACCTTTTTCAGGATCAATTTCGCCCATCGGAAATACATTCTGATCCGTGATTGGAGGCAGGGAATAGGGGAAAATACTATCTACCCGGCCCACTTCGCGGATGTTGTTAATATCAGAAATATCCAAAGCAACAAGGTCTACAAAACTATCTGCAAATAGAATACTGTCTTTAACAGCCATATCCATATTTCCGGGGATCTCAATAAAAGATACAAAAACCGGCTCAGAGGGATTACTGTTATCGATTACATGAATGCCCTTTAATGCCTCGTTTATAAAAATGTAATTGTCCTTGAAATACATTTTCCCGGGTTGAACGATATCTTCTGAGTCAGATACTTTAACGGATTTTTTAAATTCCTCCTTGTTCATGTATACCGGAATATTTACCATTACAATGTCTGTTACTTTTTCCTGGCAACCGCCAAATAACAGGCCGAGGATGCCGACAAGAATGAGATTTTTTAAAGTTTTCATTAAGAATGGATTTTAAGTTTATTAGGTGGTGCGTTTATGATAAATTTTACTAATTCCGCGAAACTATTTTTTGCATTTTCTCTAAGATGAAAAAAAACACAAATCAGTTGCGTGCAATAAATTTTTCTCTTTGGCGCAACGCTTTTATACATTTATGCATCCATATAAAAATTCATCCGAATGAAAAGTAACTTATTCCCTCTCTCAGTTCCGGTTTACAGAAAAATTTTTATAGTTCTCATTTTTTGCTCAGTATTAGGCAGTAATGCAAAAGCACAGCGAATTGAGGATGTTGTCTATCTTTCCGGTGGAACCATTATCCGTGGTACCTTGCTCCCGGACACTGCTGAGAACTCAGTAAAAATTATAAATCATGCGGGAGATTTGTGGGTTTTTAAGCAAACTGAGGTTGATTCGGTTAAGCGGGAACGGACTTTCGAATACAAAGCCATGCAATTTAATCAGCCCGGGTTTGAGTTCGGTTTAAATGGATCGCTCCTTATCAGATCCCGCAGCACTGCTATAGGAAATTCTGCTATCACGGGCCTTAATTTTTTATTCGGGTATCGGTTTAATCCTTATCTGACAGCCGGAACTGAAATTGGAATGGATTTTTACGAGCAGATGCAGGTGCCACTTGATGCTGCTCTTCGTCTCCGAAGCAGTAATCAGAGTCTTTCACCTGTATTTTTTATCCGGGCCGGATATACCTTACCAGCTGAAAAGCGCCCTAATGACTGGGATTATAGTTATAAAAGTCTGGGAGGAATAAACTCCACAATTGGTGCCGGAATTGAGCGCATAATCAACAGCAACACTTCATTTATGCTGACATTTGCCTACCACTATCAGGAATTAAATTATAATCTCACTCCTTTGCACCAATGGGTGCAAAAACGCGACCGTACAGAGACCTTCAGCAGACTCAGGCTGACCTTAGGATATGTTTTTAAATAAAACTCAGTTTCATTTAGTTTGCAGCGATTCATTAGCAAACCTGATAAAATTGTTTTCCAGAATCATCGATTGTATTTCCCTGTCATTGATTTCGGTAACAAATCTGAGCAAAAATTCATTGTAAAAACGAATACTGCTTTCAGACTGATCCCCCGGAGCAAAAGAAATATGTTCATTCCCAAGTTTCTCTTTCAGAATCAGCAGTTGATTTAGATTTGTATCGATACCGGTTTCAGGATTCAGCTGAAAAACAAGCAGATGCCTTCCTTCTTTAATCCGGCTGACCATTATTTCGGGGATTTCAGGACTATTGTGCAGGATAATGCATGGATTCTTTGTATTGCTGAGAACTGTTTCAAGGGAAACACCTGAGCCCAAATCCAATACCAATCCAACACCGTTTTCTTCACTTAGAGAGAGTAGTTTCTTTAATCCGGAAGAATCAGCGGTAATTGTAGAATTTTCATCAAGCGTTATGAGACGATAACCATATTTAGCGAGAGCTTTAAACCATATCTCATCATATCCTATTGCTTCAGGATTGTATAATGCGACTAATCCTGTTTTATCATTCCAGCCGGCATAAAGTGATTCAGAAGCAGTTGATCCCAGGATATAATTTCCATCTGCTGAAGTTTTTGACTGGCAAGTTTCAAATCCCTTTAACAAACTTATAAAATTATCAACGGGAACGCCGGATACCGCAAGCTCCGAAAAATCTATTATGGCTACTTTCGAATTGCTATTTTTTAATGCGGTCTCAAATGTCAAAGAGGACAATGGTGTTAAAAAGTGTCGGTTAATAAGCTTAAGTCTGTTTTCGCTTAACCTTTTCCCGGAAAGGAAAACTTCTTTGGAACCGGCAATTTTTTCGCTGCAATAGTACAGGAAATCTCCTGTAAGCTGGAGGATTTCGGTTTGGATCTTTTCCGCATCGTCACCTTCCTGATGGTAATCGGGATGGGGACCTGATGTCATCCCTGCAAAAGCAGGAACTCCGTTAAGGAGGAAATGATTATGGTCGCTGCCACCCAGCCCGCCTTTTCTCCAGTTTATCTGCTTAAATATCAGGGAATCTGACTCTCTTGTTAAGAAATCATAGATTTCCGGTGCGAACTCGGTCCCGGGCATATTAAGTTTCCCGTCACCCAGCCCAACCATATCCAGGTTGAAATAGACAACAATTTTTGTGAGATCCAGACTAGGTTTTTCGCACCATAATCTCGATCCCCAGAGACCCATCTCCTCACCGGTCCATGCAACAAAAACAATTGACCGCTTTGGCCTGAATTTATTCTTTACCATTGCCTGCGCAATTCCAAGGCTTACCGATGGCCCTGAAGCATTATCATCGGCCCCGTTACGTATGCTGCCATCAGGACCAATGCCAATATGATCAAGATGTCCGCCAATCATAATATATTCATTTTTTAATTTTGGATCAGTGCCGGGAAGGATTCCAAGAACGTTTCGGCCATTAATTTCCTTACCCTGAACCACTGTGGCACTCATTTTACATAGCTTTCCGGTTGGGAATGAAGATGGTTTATTTTCAATGGTTTGCATAATCCTCCAATAGGAATATCGGCTATCCTTAAAAATGTGCCTGACGACCCGTTCATCAATTGTGAAAACCGGAAATTCTTTCAGAACCAAATAACCATTGGGAATAGCTTCATCCCCGGCCCTCATTATATATGGTTCGTATAAGAGTACTGCTGTTGCGCCATTTTTATAGCAATATTCAGCTTTTACAGGATCACTGGCATAATCCTTCCAGCCTGCCATATCATTTCCCGGTGCACCTCTTTTCATTAAAACGATTTTCCCTTTTATATCAAGGTTTTCAAAGTCATTTCTGTTTTTTTCGGGGGAATTAATCCCATAGCCGGCAAACACAATTTCGCCATCTGCATTCCCTCCATCACCCCGGTAAGTCAGGTTAAAATCTTCGCCACGTCCGCTGTAAAATTCACGACCATCAATTATCAGAGTTTGGTTTGTAACTTCATTTCTGCTTTTGAAGGAAAAATTATAATAGTAACTGTCGTTCTCACCGCCGGGTAATAGTTTTAGTTTTTTAAATTCCTTCGCAAAATAATCTTCAGCCATGGTACATTCAGGGGATCCTGTTTCTCTTCCTTTGAATTCATCAGATGAAAGATAAGTTATAGTAGCTTTTATTGATTCTCCGTCCACACGTTTGGGAAGCTGGGCAGAGACTTCAGAAGATAACATAATAAAAGCAGCTGCTATATTGAAAAAGGCAGAATAATAGTCTCGTTTCATGTATTGATTATGATTGGTTATTGAAGCCGGTTCTTTAGGGTATGCAATTTAGCGATATTCTTAAATTCTGCAAATTTGAATTTTGGTATCATACTATCCTGAATTCGTTCCACGGCATAGTAATACTGTAACATAAATGCGAATTGTGTAAAGAAGAAACTTTTTTCTATTGCATGCCCCTCCGCAACCCCTCCCCCGCGGTGGGAGGGACTCCTGGACCTTTATAAGCCTTCTTAAAAATTATACACTAAGTGTTCTAAATGGCTAGTTTGATAAATTCTTCAAAAGTCTATGATTAAATTAGCCCATAAATGTTTCGGAAAGCCCCTTCAACCTGGGGGAGGGGTTGGGGTGGGGCTAATGCCTACAATACTGATTAGGTTTTCTGAAAACTGTCTTATATATTTGTGTGT
>CAYOLQ010000151.1:0-7450 GCA_964404825.1 uncultured Chitinophaga sp. | reverse complement strand
GTTATACAGAGAAAAAAGAATTATTTTCTTTCTAAAAAAGGGCAGGCTCAATACCCTGCCAACCTAAAAGCAGAAATAATTGAGCCTTTCCTTCTAAACCATTATAGAATAACAAACTGATTATGGTTTTTCATCATTATAAAGTTTCGAAACCTGACCATCAGCCAAAGCGATATTATAGATTTTTAGTTCATCGATTGCGCCTTGAAATGACATTTGTCCTGCCCATGTCCAGTTATTACCAGAAATAGTTGCATCACTTGCAGCAGCTCCGATTAAAAATGGCAGATTTTCAGCAACTAAAGCACCATCAGGTCCATTTTTCGGGGCTCTTGTGAGTGCACCAATTCCTTCACCTGCTCCTGTCCATGTTTTAACCAGGGCACCATTTACATAAAATTTCAACACTGAGGTAGTGCTATTCAAAGACACTGCTAAATGACTCCAAACGCCTACTACGGCTGAATTGTCTAAAGCATTGTCTTTATCTGTAATACCACCATCCGTTTTCGCAAATGTAAAGAATGATTTTGCCTGACACTGTGTCTGAAATTTATACCCTTGCCAGTAATTTTGAGAAACGATATAGTTATCACAATATATACTATCGATCTTTACCCAAACAGCAATAGTGATGTCGGCTGGTAAGAAGGAAGGAGTATAAGGAACTTCGAGATGAGCACCACCATTCAGTTTAATGGCTTTTCCACCTTTCACACCATTAACCCAAGTAGGCATAGTTGTACCAGGAGTTCCAAATTTGGTTATACCCATTTTAAAGGTTCCAACGTGTTTAGTCGCTGAATAAGCAGTTGCAGTGGTACCCGTACCTTCATCGAAGTGCCAGCCTGCATTCAGGTAGAGTGAGTCATCAATGAATCCATAAGCCTGTGTTTCAAGTGTATTCATAGCCTCAGTCAGCTGAGTTTTCAGATTATCAATCTCTGTCTGGGTTAATGGTTTTGCAGATGCATCCTTAACTCCTTGCAGAGTTGTTGTAAATGCAGTAATTGCAGTTTGCGGATAATCGGCTGTTGTAGCCGAAGCGAGAAGAGCATCTGCTTCAACAATTAAAGCATCGAGCTCAGTACTATCTCCTTCAACGATTCCTTCATCATCCTTACATGATCCCAGAATCAAAGCTGAACTTATGAATAACATAAGCAGCAAATTGTTCAAATTCAACAAATTTTTCATTTTCATAATGTTTGGTTTAAAATTAATAATTGATTGATTTATATTAAGGCCTAAGCGCCTGATTGGCATCTATTTCTGATTGTGGTATTGGTAAATATCGTTTGGTTTCGTAGTTAAAATCTTCACCGAGGGCCGCTTCTGCAACCTCTTTGCCCCAGCGCATCAGGTCGAAATAGCGATGAAACTCCTGTGCCAGTTCAACCCTACGTTCCTTTTGAATCGCTGTTCTGAGCTGTTCTTTATCCGAAGAAGTGATATCAGCAAGGAGGTCAACAGGTGGTGTTCCGGTGAAGCTTGCCCTGGCGCGTCTTCTCACACTATTGAGATTTGACTTTGCTGAATCAGGATTTTCAATTTCATTAAATGCTTCTGCTTTCATTAACAAAACGTCTGCATAGCGCAGGTAGATGTAATTAAGGTCACCATCTCCCTTGAATGATGAAGAAATCTCGGATAAAGGTTGCTGATGTTTTTTTGTAAGGAACCCGGTAGGCGACCAGGCGGAACTGAAAATGTCTCCATTCAGCCAGGGCTGGCCGTCACGACCTACAGATGCATCCAGGCGTGGATCAACTTCACCACTTGCACTCTTTTCAAAAGCATCAACAAGTAATTGAGTTGGGGCATTGAAATAATATCCACCCTCAGTAGCCGGTGCAAACCATTGATTAATTGCGCTGCCCGTAAAAGGATTCTGGTCAGTAAGGTGCTGAATTTCGAAAATGGATTCTGTACTATTTTCGTTTGCAAGTTTGAAATTATCAGCATAATTAGTTAAAAGACCATAATTACCTGCATCTTCAGCCTGATGGAAATAATTTATTGCCTCAGGCCATTGTTCCTGGTATAATTTTACCTTTCCAAGCATAGCCAGGGCTGCTCCAAGAGTAACATGCCCAAGATCTGATGCACTGTAAGAGGACGGCAAAACAGTTGCAGCATATGATAAGTCGGATTCAATCTGCAGATAAATATCAGGTATTTCACTTAATTTCACATGTATCGTTTCCTGGCTAAGCTGAGGGAGTAATTTCAAGGGAACTTTTCCGAAAATATTTACCAGGTTGAAATAGTTATAGGCTCTGATAAATTTTGCTTCTCCAATAATTCTGTTTTTAATTACTTCATCCATTGGCACTCCGGGAACATTAGCAATTACGTTGTTAGCACGTGAAATCCCTTCATAGGCAAAACTCCAGTAATTACTGATATAACCATTTCCTGCATCGGCATTAAACTCATCTATGTAAGTGATCTCGGACTGATCACCTGGATTTCCACCTTTAACTGCATCATCTGATGCGACATCTCCAAAAACCCATATATTATTATCTGCACTGCTGAAACTTATTGCATTATAAACACCATTTATTGCCTGGATAGCCTGCTTATCATTCTGATAAAAAGTGTCTGAAGAAAAACTTCCTTTTCGATCTTCTGTCAAAAAATCCTCACAGGCACCAAGGAGTGCAAGTGAAAAAACCAGCAGAATTCCATTCGCAGACTGCTTCAGTCTAAAATACCAGGTTTTATCACTCTTTCTTATCAAAGTAAAGTAATTTGCCGGTATATGGTTATAATTCCTTTTCATGACTCTATATTATTTAAAAGGTTATATCAATTCCGAACATTAAAGTCATTGCTGAAGGATAAGTTCCCCAGTCAATTCCGGAGGCTATATCGCCTTCATTCTTAGAGTTGTCACTAACAGTCATTTCAGGATCAAGCCCGGGAAATTTTGTAAGTGTAAGGAGGTTGGTTCCCGATACATAAATTCTTGTTTGGGATATCCTTGCAATCTTGAGCGTTTTCTCAGGAATGGTATAGCCTATCTGCATGTTTTTTAGTCTCAGGTAGGAGCCATCTTCAAGAAAGCGTGAAGAAGGTCGCGCATTATTTGATTTTGCAGTCCATGATGCCCTTGGTTGTGTATTGGAGGTACCTTCACCTGTCCATCTTTCATCAAAATAGCGCTGTGTTACGGTAAACCCACGATAAAATCCTTCAATATCCTGGTTTAACTGCACATATATTTTATTTCCATAAGTTCCCTGGAAGAAAACGCTTAAATCGAAGTTCTTGTAATTTACAGAAAGGTTTAATGCAGCTATTAATTTTGGAATGGCACTGCCCATATGCACGCGGTCATTTTCGTCAATGTAACCATCTCCATTCTGGTTTTTGAACCTAACATCACCAGGTTTTATAGTATTACTGGCACCCTGAACAGCAGAAAGTAAAACATCTGTGGTATTTTGAAAAATGCCATCCGTTTCAAGCAGATAGAATGAACCTATGGGATAACCAACCTCGGTTCTTGTTGCATTAACCCCGGATTCAACCCGTCCGCCAAAAAGTGGCGCATCCAATTTAAGTACTTCATTATGAAGGAATGTAACGTTACCTCCGATTGAATATCTCCAGTCATTTTTTGACTTACGGTAAACAGCTTCCAGTTCAAGACCCGTATTTAATACTGAACCACTGTTAATCCATGCTGCTTCCGCATAGCCAACTGATGGAGGATTAGGTGCTTTTACCAGCATATCCTGTGTTACTTTGTAGTAGTAATCAACTGAGAATGCTAATGCTCCTTTGTATAAAGCAACATCTATACCTGAGTTATACTGGTAGCTGGTTTCCCACTTTAGATTTCTATTTCCAAGGGCAGTTTGAGCATAGCCAGCGTTTGAAATCCCGCCAAAAGGATAGTTAAAATATGGAGAAATCTGGTCAGTATAAGCATACAAACTGATTTCCTGGTTACCGATACCACCATATCCCATCCTGAATTTAAGAGTTTCCAGCCAGGAAACATCCAGGAGGAATTCCTCCTCACTTATAAGCCAACCTGCAGCAAGAGAATAGAAATTTCCCCATTTGTTATCGTCTGTAAATTTTGATGAACCGTCGCGACGAACAATACCTGTGAGGTAATATTTTTCTTTAAAATCATAATTTACCCTGCCGAAAAATGATGCAAGTGTTGAAGCATATTCGCCCTGGTTACTGGTTATTATGCCTGCCCCATTTCCAATATAAATTAGTTCAGTCTGCTGTATTGGGAAATCCGAATCATTAGCATACAGGGATCTTCCACTATTTTTAATGGCTTCAAATCCTAACATTGCTGATAGTGTATGATTATCTCTGAATTTTGTTTCATAATTCAGCAGGTTATTTAAGCTCCAATTGATTATGCGTTCAGTTCCAATATTAAGGGTGTTTTTACCGTTAATGCGGTTTAATGTCCCCCAACTTGGATTAAAGCGACGGGAATAGGAATTCTTGTAATCCATCCCAAAGTTGGTCGTGAACTTTAGTTTATCAGTGAGATTTACAGTGAAAAATCCTTTACCTAAATAACTGTCATCTTTTCGGTTATTCTCGTTATATTCACTCATTCCTATTGGGTTATAACCATCTCCAAGGAATATATCATAAAGCGGGTTTTTGAAGTATTCAGCCGGGCGATCAACAAAAGTTCCATTATCAAACCGGATTGGAATAGCCGGATTTCTGAAGAAGGCATATCTTACTACACTGCCGCCGTTGCCGCCATAACCATCACCGGAACTTCCGATAATATCATTATCCGACAACCCCGCCATCATATTTATTCCAAGAGTAAGCCATTTATTAACATCAGTTTTTACATCCAGCCTTGCAGTTCCCCGGGTAAATCCTGTTCCTTTTATAATTCCGCCCTGATCAAAAAATGATGTGGAAATCATATAAACGGTTGATTCATTTCCTCCCGATATAGAGAGTTCATGAGAATTAATCGGGGCAGTAACAAGTAATTCGTTGATATAGTCAACATCATCGAAACCTGCTTCATCCTCGGGAAGGATAAGCTTTCTCTGCTGTGGCGCCGGTAAAAAGGCATTATCGTTTGTTGCAGCTTCGTTATAAATGGTAATATAATCCCGGGTATTCACCATATCCGTAAGACCGACTGCTTTCTGGAAACCTGTCTGACCACGGTATATTACTTTTGTTTTACCCTTAGAACCCTTTTTTGTGGTAATAAGAACAACTCCGTTATTTGCGCGGGAACCATATATTGCTGCTGCAGATGCGTCTTTAAGAACACTTATATTTTCGATATCACCTGGAGAAAGAATATTAAGGGCATCAGTTGTGGCAATTCCGTCAACAATATAAAGAGGTTCATTACTTGAATTTATTGAACCCGATCCACGGATACGAACAGAAACTCCTTCTCCGGGTGCACCTGTATTCTGTGTCACCTGAATTCCGGCAGCCCTTCCCTGCAGAGCCTGGGCTACATCAGCAACCGGTAAGCGGGTAAGATCATCAGTATTAATTTTGGATACAGCTCCCAAAACATTACGTTTTTTTGCAGTACCATATCCAATGACTACCAGTTCATCGAGCAAATAATCACTTGAAATCAACTGTACATCGATCAGAGTTAGATTACCTGCCATTTTCTCTACTGTTGAATATCCGATATAAGAAAATACAACCAGGGATGAATCAGTCAGCTTATCTGATTCAAGACGGTATACCCCATTGATACCCGTAATAGTCCCGGATGATGTTCCTTTTACCTGAACCGTAACGCCAATAAGGCTTTCGCCGGTTTTGGCATCTGTAATGGTCCCTTCAATAGTTCGCTGTGCAAACACTGAAGCAGAAAGCATTATTATTGAAATCAGTAATACCAGCTTTTTCATTTTTAAAGTTTTGAAAGATTCCATTGGACAAAAACTTTTCTAATTATTTAAATGAGATGACAATATCACCAGCTTTTATTATGGAGCCATCTGTTTTAAGTTGTATCCCGGCAGGCAGAACAACAATTAGTGCAGCATCAGAAGCATTCAGGTTGATTTTTACTTCACCACTGCCTCCTTTAGCCAGGTATTTTTTTGAAACGATATCAAACAGGTCGACACTGATATCGGATGAGTATGTAACTGTTTTAGTCTCAGCATATGGATTGTAATAGAGATATACAGGATATTTGTTAATTGCGTAAAAGTCGGTTGCATTGCAATCAAGGGCCAGAATTCCATCCACTTCGGTTTTATTTACAATTGCTCCAAAAACTCCGACAATTGAGGTACTATATAAACTAAACATAGACTCCTGCGGCTGACCTGCAACCCATTTTGGTCCATCGCCGATGGCAACGGGAGTAATCCCTTTGAGAGCAGCATTGTTTAAATCATCAGTTTTCCTGAGACCTTCATATCCAATAATTCCATTCGTGAGATCTTTTAAATGCGGTAACCATTGATGCTCGACATCAATCTCATCAGGGTAAAACAGGCGTGATGCATTTACTGCGTTCAGCATGTATTTACCGATAGCCTTTGCATACTGAGGTTCATATTTTACGAGTGGCACCAGAGGCCAGGCCATCGCAACAGAATTCATAAAGAATGCATAACCTCCCCCGTCAGTAATACTTCCCTGTAATCCATAAACATCATAATCGCCCCATTTTTCTGCAATTACTCCCCAGCCGTAACGACCATCTTTAGCCTGACATCCATCAAATGTCCAATTCAGTAACTTAGTTACATCGTAATTAGTTCCTTGTTCAGCATTGAGTCTGGCTGCAGTATAAGCGCCAAATGGCAGAAATACTTCATAAAAACGGCTTTCTTTCTGATCAATTAAGGCTTGAGTGGCACTTTTAGCGCCCTGGAGGTAACGCTTGTCGCCAAATTGCTGATAAGCTGAATACAAAACCCAGGCATGTCCGCCGGCTGCATCCTGCTGCCAGGGAATGTTATTGCGCATCCCTTTCATCTGAGCGTAATCAAAATAGGAGTAATCATAGTTCCCGCTAAGTACAGAGTCGGCTTTGAAGAATTGTTCAGCTATATTTCGCTGGATATTTTCAGTATTTTCGACATTAGGAAACAGATCAGCAACCCCATAATACAATAGGTTCGGATACACATCATACCACCAGTCGCGGCCATAACCACCTCCTGCCATTGCCACATCAGGATTCGTGTTGTTCATTACGATATTCCACTTTGTAGTACTGTTATAATAATTTTGAGCCATTTTAACGAAATTAAACCCATTTTGATTGGTTTTGTCAATACCTAATAATCCAGCACCCAGAAGTGAATTCAGAGAGGTAAGTGCTTCATGAAATTCACCCTGATAATGATTCGGCCCCTGACGCACATCACCTATGACCGTATACAGGCCGTAAGTAACCTGATCAATATTTCGTCTGGAGCTATCGAGCCAGATTAGCGGA
>CAYOLQ010000150.1:2372-7470 GCA_964404825.1 uncultured Chitinophaga sp. | reverse complement strand
TGTCAGCAATACGAAATATTCTTATTCAAAGTAAACTGACTGTTAAACAGGTAAATTTATTACCATATCATCGTTATGGACGTCACAAATATGAAGCTATAGGCAGTAGTGGTCCGCCGGTTTTTGCTCCAAAAATTTCGGATGTCCGCATGCAAGAGTTATTCAATATTTTCGGGGGATCAGGATTTAACGTTAAATTAGGAGGTTAAATAATTTAATTTTCCTAATCACTGTTATCAGTTAAATATCTAAAGCAAGATGATTCATAATTAAGAAAGAGTTAAGCGCGGTGGCCCGAAAAAATGGCCGCGAGCCTGAGGGCATTGCGCGTAAAGGCCGGGATGATTTTTTCTTGATTTTTTTGTTTACTTTTTTCATCAAGGAAAAAAGTAAATGCCTGTCCGGCATTAGGACATTAAAAATGGGTATGAATTTTTAATTTTAGTTTAATGCTTGAAAAAATGATTTAATTAATAGTAATGTCATGAATAACCGCATACACCACATAAGAAAACAATCCATTGAAGCAGTGAATATGTTGAATCATGAACGGGCGGTGCTGGTTACACGGTTTTACCGCGATCTGCTACCTGAAAATACCCCTGTCCCGATACAGCGTGCATTGTGTTTCAGGTACATTATGGAGAATAAAAAACTCTATATCGGTGAACAGGAGCTTATTGTAGGAGAACGCGGACCTGAACCCAAGGCAACATCAACTTATCCTGAAGTTAACCTTCACTCGCAGGAAGATCTTTCTGTTCTCAACTCCAGACCAAAAGTCTCCTTCAAGGTAGATGAGGAGATGCGCAAGGCTTATGATGAAGAAGTCATTCCGTTCTGGAAAGGTAAAACCAATCGTGATAAACTCATGTCCCTCATGAGTCCGGAATGGAAAATGGCGTATGAAGCAGGAATTTTCACCGAATTTCAGGAGCAACGCGCTCCCGGACATACAGTTCTGGGACAGAAATTATGGTCTAAAGGCATGCTGGACATTATCGGGGAATGCAATACAACTCTCGGAAAGCTTGATTATAAAAATGATCCCAATGCTGGCACTAAACGCAATGAACTGGAGGCAATGATAATTGCCGCAAAGGCAGTTTGTGATTTTGGCAGACGCTATGCTTTGGCTCTGGATGAACTTGCTCTGGCTGAAGTTAATATATCCCGCAGGGAAGAGCTGCGAACAATGGCTGTCGTCTGTAATCATGTACCGGCCTCTGCACCACGGACCTTCCATGAGGCTCTTCAACATTACTGGTTTATACATCTCGGGGTTATTACGGAATTAAATCCATGGGATTCGTTTAATCCGGGGAGACTGGATCAACATCTGCTTCCCTTTTATGAACATGGAATAAAAAACGGAAGTCTTACTCCCGAAAAAGCCAGAGAACTTCTGCAGTGCTTCTGGGTTAAATTCAATAACCATCCTGCTCCTCCCAAAATAGGAGTTACAGCGCAGGAAAGTAATACCTATACCGATTTTACTCTTATTAATCTGGGAGGAGTTAAGCCGGACGGGAGCGATGCCGTAAACGAACTTTCATACCTTATTCTAGATGTTATCAGGGAGATGAGACTTCTGCAACCCGGCAGCATGGTTCAGGTAAGCAGGAAAAACCCGGATCTGTTTATTCATAAGGCACTTGACATCATCAAAACGGGTTTCGGTCAACCTTCGGTTTTCAATACCGATGTGATCATTCAGGAACTACTCCGTCAGGGAAAAAGTGTTGAGGATGCGCGCAATGGAGGGGCTTCGGGATGCGTTGAATCAGGCGCGTTCGGGACAGAAGCATATGTTCTTACGGGGTATTTTAACCTCGCTAAAATACTGGAGGTAACTTTATACAATGGTTTTGATCCCCGTACACAAAAACAAATAGGACCAAAAGGCGCCGATCCCCTGAAATTCAAAAATTTTGAAGAATTCATGAGTGCTTTTGAAATTCAGATCCGCCATTTTGCAGAGATAAAAATGAAAGGAAACAGGGCAATTGAAAAGTTATTTGCAACTGAACTTCCTGTGCCATTTCTTTCCCTTTTGATAAAAGATTGTATTTCGAACGGTACCGATTATAACGCAGGAGGAGCGAGGTACAACTCAAGTTATATACAGGGAGTGGGACTCGGAACAGTTACCGACAGTCTTGCTGCAATCCGTTACCAGGTTTTTGAGGAGAAAAGGATTTCGATGAAAGCTATGCTTGAGGCTCTGGCGGCCGATTTTGATCACTATGATGAATTCCTGGAGAATCTGGTGTTTCAAACACCCAAATACGGAAATGATGACGATTATGCGGATGAACTGGCGGTTAAGACTTTCAATATTTACTTTGATGCAATCGATGGTAAACCGTGTTACAGAGGGGGACAGTTTCGTATAAACATGCTTCCTACCACCTGCCATATTTATTTCGGACAAGTTACAGGAGCATTACCCTGCGGGCGGAAAAAGGGCAGACCTCTTTCCGAAGGGATAAGTCCATCGCAGGGTGCAGATACCAAAGGTCCGACAGCTGTTCTGAAATCAGCAGCCAAAATCGATCATATCAAAACAGGGGGAACATTACTGAACCAGAAATTTACACCCTCATTTTTCGATGATGAGATGAGTTATGCAAAACTTACCGCGCTAATACGTTCCTATTTCAGAATGAATGGTCATCATATCCAGTTTAATGTAGTTTCGGCTGAAACCCTGAGGGATGCACAAAAAGAGCCCGAAAAATACAGGGACCTGATCGTCAGGGTTGCCGGGTATAGCGATTATTTCAACGATCTGGGAGAAGATTTACAGGAAGAAATCATCCAGCGCACAGAGCAGGGTGGATATTAAAAATCGTCGGTTGAAGCTCCCTTTGAAATTCCGTTTTGAATAATGCGGGATTCAAAACTTCAATTGAATTATCTTATTTTATATTGTGAAAGACATTGTTAACGTCTTCATCCTCTTCCAGTTTTGCCAGTAGTTTGTCAACTTCGGCAGTTTGTTCCTCTGTCAGCTCTTTATAATCTCCGGGGATCCGCTCGAATTCGGCACTGATGATTTCAAAGTTATTGTCTTCAAAATATTTCTGCAGACTTCCAAAGGATTCGAAATCGGCGTAGACAATATGAGCTCCATCCTCTTCGAACACTTCCTGTGCACCGAAATCGATTAATTCGAGTTCCAGGTCTTCCGCGGTCATTCCGGCTTTAACCGATACCTTAAAGATGCAATTGTGTTCAAACATAAACGATACCGATCCGAATGTGCCAAGTGTTCCGCTGTACCGTGTGAAATAGCTGCGTACGTTTGCAACGGTACGTGTTGTGTTGTCTGTTGAGGTTTCAACGAGTATAGCCACTCCGTAAGGGCCATAGCCTTCGTACAAAACTTCCTTATAGTCTGCCATATCCTTGGATGAGGCTTTCTTAATGGCGCGCTCAACATTATCTTTTGGCATGTTGGCCGCTTTGGCGTTCTGTATAAGCACACGGAGACGGGAGTTGTTTTTTGGATCCGGACCACCGGTTTTAACTGCGATAGAAATATCTTTTCCAAGCCGGGTAAAGGTTTTTGCCATACTACCCCAGCGTTTCATTTTTCTTGCTTTACGAAATTCAAATGCGCGACCCATAGATAAAATGTATTTTTATAAGAGACCGAATTCTGGACTCAAGACACAACTTCAAGTCATATTTTCTTCCGGAAATCAGGCAACAAAGTTAAATATCGCGTTAAGAATCCCGCTATTAAAAAGCAGTAATTATCAAAAAAAACAAAAATCATAGGTTTTGCAAAAACAGATGGAAAGCATTTTGTTAAGGATTAGCGCATGCGTCCTGATCTTTTCATCCTTTTCTTTTGACTTTTATGGGCTTTTGAACCTTTCCACTTGCCTTTGTTTTTAGAGTATTGCGATTTATCCTGAAGCATCAGGCCGCGTTTCTGGGTATCGATTTTTTTAGCTCTGGTAGTAGCGCAAGAGGGCAGAATTAAACTTAACATGAAAATTATCATTACCGAAGTGATCGCACGAAAAATGTTCTTTGGATTCATGATAATTGGATTTGGTTTGATACTTATATGAAACGTACTTTATGAAGAATTGTTTTAAGGTTAAAGATTCAATTGCACAACAGGATATTCATAGTAAATTTACAACTCTATTTTAGTAAATAATGAAGTTCAATATGGAAAATTTCAGAAAGCTCTTAATTGCATTCCTGCTTTTCACGACTTTAAGCACTTTCGCGCAGCTTCAGGTTACTATTGACAACTGGTATAACCGTGAAGTACATTCAAAAACAGGTCTGCCTTTCCACTATTTATGGTCAGATACACAGAATTCGGGTTTTTCGGAACTGGGAAATTTATTCTTTTCAAAAGGTGCTCAACTGAATACACTCGAAAATGCCCCGAATGCCAAAAACATAGCAGACGCTGATATTTATATAATTGTTGATCCCGATACCACTTCCGAAAATCCCTCTCCTAATTATGTTCAGAGCAAAGATATCAAAGCTGTTAAAAAATGGGTTAAAAAGGGAGGCGTACTTTTGCTTCTTGCCAATGACAGGCCGAATTGCGAGTTTACCCATTTCAATAAGCTTGCCGGGGAATTTGGGATCCGTTTTAATGCAGTAAGCATTAACCCGGTTAAAGATAGAAAATGGGACATGGGAGCAGAAACAAACCTTCCGGATCATCCCGTCTTCAAAGGGGTGAATAAAATATATTTGAAAGAGGTTGCATCCATAGAAATATCCGGAAGTACCAAAGGAGTTCTGCTGGATGATGGCAATATTCTTATGGCTGAATGCTCTTATGGTAAAGGTTTTGTTTTCGCCGTTGGAGATCCCTGGCTTTATAATGAGTATATCGGACATATTATGCTTCCTTCAGATTTTGAAAACGAGAAAGCAGCTGAAAACCTTGTTTCGTTTCTTATTCATAAAGCAAAAAGCTTAACCACTAAGTGCACAAAGGATTTCACAAAGGACACTAAGAATCTATAGAAACACTTAATTCTTTTCATTACACTTTGTGAACTTAGTGTTTTTCTCTTTGTGCGCTTTGTGGTAAAAAAGCTTAACCACTAAG
>CAYOLQ010000150.1:0-2272 GCA_964404825.1 uncultured Chitinophaga sp. | reverse complement strand
TAGTGTTTTTCTCTTTGTGCGCTTTGTGGTAAAAAAGCTTAACCACTAAGGGCACAACGCTTGCGCTAAAGCTTCAGCGCTTCGCCCTCGGCAAGCCTATGGCGGCCGGAGCAAGAAGGGAAAGTACAATTATTTTTTTGCGTTTTCCTTTGCGTCATGGCGCCCTTGCGCTTAATTAAATTCATCGTACTGAACAAAATGACATTTTGAAGCGTTAGGATAATTGGTATTATCTGAAAAGTTAAAACTATAGAAATCAGGTCAGTTACTAACGCATTCAAAAACATTTAACCATGAAAATTGCAATTATAGGTACCGGTTCTGTTGGTCAGACCATCGCTGCCAGATTAGTGGAACTGGGTCATGATGTTGTTATTGGAACCCGCAATGTATCGGAGAAATTGGCCTCCCAGGCAAAGGATGGTTATGGAAATCCTCCTTTTAGCGAATGGCACAAGGCAAATAACAAAGTAAAACTTGAAACCTTTTCAAAAGCTGCTGCTTATGGGGAAATTATTATAAACGCAACCCACGGGGGTAGTTCCATTGAAGCTCTGAAACAGGCTGATCCTAAAAATCTTGCCGGTAAAGTACTTATTGATATCGCAAATCCGTTGGATTTCAGTAAGGGAATGCCGCCCAGTCTGTTACCCGGACTTAACAACACCTATTCACTCGGAGAAGAAATTCAGAAGAATTTTCCGGAGGTACATGTTGTAAAAACCCTCAATACGATGTGGTGCGGACTTATGGTTAATCCAAACATGATTGGAGGAGGGAACCACATCAATTATATTTCCGGAAATGATGCCGAAGCAAAGAAAAAGGTAAAAAAACTATTGAATCAGTTTGGCTGGAAAGACGAGAATTTACTTGATCTGGGAGACATAACTGCATCACGTGCAACAGAATCGGTGCTTCCAATCTGGTTGCGGGTAATGCATGCCACAAATACCGGAGCGTTTAATTTTAGCCTCGTCCGCTAATTCTGGTATGTGGTTTCAGGAAACCTCCAAAGTGCTTTTTCTGTAAAATCCCCAAACTGTTACAATTGCAACTATACTAAGTGCAATAAGCGCAACGATAAAAACCGGTTTGATATCACTCTGTCGTTTTAAGGCAATCCCGGCAAATGCCCAGATAACCGACAAACCGATAAATGGATTCTGAATCCGGTAAACAGTCAGGGTTGTTATTATCACACCTGCTGCGATCATAATAATTGTCCAGGTTTCTTCACTGATTCCGAGTCTGCTCCAGTCATAAAAAACAAGCAGAGCGGTTACATTTGCAATCGTGGCAATGGATATCCATCCCAGGTATATGCCAAAGCTGGCTTTTATCAGACCAAAGGGAATATCCTTAATCAGTATGTTTATATAAATGAGCGAAACAAGCATTCCTGTCATGACAATAAGTGATAATGGAAGCTTTCCGTAATGCCAGAAGACGATCCATAATCCATTTAAAACACAGGATACAGCGAAGAACCACCCAATCTGTTCTGCAATTCCCTTGTTTGACTCCTTAAACTGTGCAATACAGAACAGAGCCAGCAATAAATAAATGATGCCCCAGATTGAAAATGTAATTCCGGCAGGTACAAAAAGGTTGGGGAATGAATCAGACAATTCGCCTGTGGTTTTATTATTCAGCGGGAGAGCGTTAGCAAGGTAGTTCATCACAATCATCCCGATAAAAAGAAAGAGGTTGAGGAATTTTATCATGGAAGTAAATTTAGTGGCTGCAAAAACAAAGGTAAGTAATCAGAAGCACTTTAACATCTTTTAAGATATATTGCATCGGAGGATTTGTCTATTTCCATACCTTGCAGTTTCAACCGAAATACTCATCCCCGGAATGAAAGGCACTCACCCCTCCCTAATCTTCAGGAAAATTGTAAAGAATCCTTTCCTGTCATTAATTACAATTCTCTGTCTTTCAACTGGTATGGTCACTTTACTTATTGTATCACTCTGGATCAGTGATGAATTGAGCTATGATCGTTTTCATCCTTCATACGAAAACATTTACCGTCTGACGGTTAAGGTGGATGATAACGAGGCAGGCTATCACAGTCATTTCGCACGAAGCTACTATTCCTGGCTTTACGAAATCAAGGATAAGATCCCCGGGATCGAAGAAGTAGCCAGACTGAGTTTCAAAAAAAACTATATTATTATGACTCCGGAAAAGCAAACATTCCGGACAAACTTAGTTTTAACCGATCCCACAGTTTTTAAAATTTTTCATTTCGGTTTTTTAAAAGGCA
>CAYOLQ010000149.1:5756-7561 GCA_964404825.1 uncultured Chitinophaga sp. | reverse complement strand
TACCATGGGCAAAGAAAAACAGAAGGTACAGACTGCGGAGTTAAACTAATTTGGCAACATATGAATCGCTTTTGCTCATACACCGAAATGTTTTCGGTTAAATAAATTCAATTTGGATATTTAAGTCTAATACTATACAAATGAACTCAAGAGAACGTGTTTTAAAAGCTTTCAAAGTAATACCGGGACTACCCGATAGAGTCCCCATTCAGTTTGATTTATGTCGGCAGTTGGCCGATCTTTTCGGGAAACAACTTGGTATTCCCGTTCATTACACAGAAAATCCTTATGAAGATGTGACTTATCGTATCAGCGCCAACGAATTGCGGATTGCCATGGGCAGCGATGTGGTTATCACCGGGGCATCAGTATCTGATGATTATAAAATTGTAAAGGATTCTGATGGAACATGGCTGAACGAGTACGGGATGCGGATGCGCCAGGGCGATATTTATGTGGAAGTAGTGGAATATCCTTTGGCGCATGCTGAGACAAAGGCTGATGTCGATGCCTACCAATTTCCTGATCCGCATGCTCCTGGACGTTTTCGTGATGCTGAAGCGCTGATAAAAAAATTTAAAAACGACTACCTTATTTTTGGAGATATTGAGGTTACGGTATTTTCTCTGGCACATCAACTGGTTGGTATGGAAAAGCTGCTGGTAGATATGATGATGGAAGCCGAGTATGTAGTCCCATTATTCAAAGCCTGCGCCGAATATCAGGCCCGGATCGGACTAATGCTTATCGAGAAAGGGGTGGACGCCATTTGGTTTGGCGATGATTTCGGTACGCAGGTGAGCCTCATTATTCCCCCTGAGACTTTTCAGGAACAATTGAAGCCTCATTATAAATGGATGGTTGACCGGTTTAAAGAAGCTAACCCAGACATTATTCCAATTTTACATTGCGATGGGGCAGTTGCCGGACTGCTTAAGGACATCCGCGATATTGGATTCGAAGTGTTTAACCCGGTACAGCCGGGAGTTCCTGGCCATTTGCCTCAGGAAATGAAGGATAATTTTGGTGAAATGTTCGCTTTTTGGGGAGCTATCGATCAGCAGGATTTGCTGCCAAAAGGAAGCGATGAAGATCTGGAACGAGATATCATAGAAAAAATCAAAATTCTTGGAAAAGATAGTGGTTATATGATTGCTCCGGCCCATATTATACAAAATGATGTATCGCCTGATCGTGTCAAAAAATTCATAAGCCTTTGTCTAAAACATGGTAAATACTAATAAAATTTAATAATAGTAGCTTATAAAATAAGGTAAAAAACGATGTATTACCGAATATAAGAAACGCTACAACGATACGTGTCATATGAAATAACACGACTTGAGGAGTCATGTCCTCTCATTATCAGGTTCTTCCAATTTCTGCAATCGATAGTAGATCCATAAGACTGATTACTAAGGTTGAAGATATAGTATTGCTCTGTGTTTAGACGGATCACATCGCTTATAAGCAACAAAACCATAAACAGCTTTAGTTCAACCTATGCGTTTCAGCAATGACAGGAACCTCTTTGTACGAACTCTGCAACCATTTTGGGGATAAGGAATTTGCGAAACAAACAAAAGAATATTCTGAAAGAATACATGTAAATTGTGTGAGAAAATAATGCAGCAATGAAGAAAAAGTATTTATTGATAGTAAGCTGCACAGGAGGGGAAAAAGAATTTACCCTAAAGCGATAAAAGATTGGCAACTGTATTACTGTTTCATCAGTATCCTGTAATGATGAAAAAAAATCTATTGATGTACTAAAAGTATTTTCTCCCAACATGAGGGTCACTTAC
>CAYOLQ010000149.1:2329-5746 GCA_964404825.1 uncultured Chitinophaga sp. | reverse complement strand
ATGAAGTTCGGTGTTATTGGGCTTTGGCAAAAACGGTCATATTTTGTTTTCAATTGACCAGCAATCATTCATGCAGGTTTTATATCCGATTGTGCAACTTTGCCAGTATTGCCGCTATGGGATATTGCCAGGTAATACTGAAATAGTTACTTCGTTTGTTACCAAAAATAATGTTGACGATGTTGAAAAGCTTTGCAATGAACATTTCAGATAATATTTTGCTTTGCAAATGAGTACTGATTGTATCTGTTTGTGATGAATTTAAAAACATTTGTCATATCGGGCTCATTAATCATTGAAGTCAGGAAGGTTTTATGTTAAGTTTATATCGAACTCACGTTAATTAAATCAAAAAGTTAGGTGGGGGATAAAATTTGGTTTTTCGAAAATTAGAAGGTATATTTCTTTAAACGGACATATATCAAAAAATTTCTAAAAAATCTGATTGACAAACACTTGAAGTTAACTAATACTTAAAAATCAATGTCGTTTAGTTAAGAAAGAGCTGAAAAAAAGCATGAAAAGAACACGCTAATCAGGAGTTAATCCATTGAAATAAAGAGTTCACTTATCCCAATCCTTTAAATCGTTTTCGGTATTCCGAAGGCGGCATTCCGGTAATTTTTTTAAATTGCTTGTTAAAATGGCTGATGTTGTTAAAGCCACTGTCAAAACATACTTCCATAATACTTAAGTCATGGTCCATCAGTAATTTACAGGCAAATTCCGATTTTATCTTGTTCAGGTATTCAAATATGGTAATACCCATATTCATCTTGAAAAACCGGCACAAGGAACCTTCAGCCATATTGACAAGCTCCGCCAGTCGCTTAAGATCAACTTCATCGCGATAATTATTCATCAAAAATTCATGAATTGCAGCAATGCGCTTATTCCCGGTTGTAAAACGAAGTTTAAGATACTCTTTGCTTGCCAGTTGAATATTTGAATTACTTTTCCCAATAATGTCCATCAGCATAAAAAAATGAAGCATCCGGTCAAAACTTTTAAGATAGGGTAGCTGAAGCATGATCTCACTCACTTCATTAAGCGTATCACCAATGATATGAATCCCTCTTTCTGAAAGTACCAGTGCTCTTTTAACATTGCTGAATTCAGGCAGACTTAACAATTGATCGGATATAACATTCAAATTAAACTGCAGGAATACCATTTCCATAGTTCTTTTGGACAGCATCCTTGTTTCTTTATCGGCAATCCAGACATGTGGAAGATTCGGACCAATGAATACCAGATCACCAGGTTGAAATTCTTCAATAGAGTCTCCCACAATCCTCTTCCCGGAACCTTCGGTTATAAAACTTATTTCAAAATTATTATGATAATGCCAGGTGCATTTTTCAAGATTGTCCTGAAAAATGCCGATAAAAAATGATTCTCCTTCTTTTGCAATTATTCTCTCAAACGAAGCTGTCATAGCGGTAATAAGTTTAATATAATCTAATATATTGTGATTATAGCATTCAAAAAGAAAAATCTAATATTTAAATAACTACTAAATATAGTTTTATAATAAAGCCTGAAAACTTAAAGATGCCAGGTCAATTCCGGAACAGAAATCTAATTATACACTTTAAAAGTTATTTCTTATTTACAGAAAAGAGGGAAACTATCTGCCGGATCCTGTTCGGATGGATAAGCATAATAAACAGACCGCCAATCATGTTTCCCAGCGTTACTGGAATTATATTATGAAACATGATATATTGTGCAGGCAGAGTGTAACCCTTTGAAAAAAGCCCCGCAGGTATCAAATACATATTTGCTATGCTATGTTCAAACCCTGAAGCCACAAATGCCATAATCGGCAGAATAACGCAAATAATCTTTGAGATAACATCTTTTGAGAAATACGACATAATTATTGCCAGGATAACAAGAATATTGCATAAAATTCCTCGTATGAAAGCCTCGCTGAATGTCAGGTTCATTTTATAATCTGCAATTTTGATTGCCATATTACCCATTGTTGAGAGTGCTGTTGGCTGGCCAAAAATTCCGGATTTATATACGAGGTATGCTGTAATTATTGCTCCTATAAAATTGCCAATATATACTACTACCCAGTTTCTAAGAAGTAATACTGGCGAATAAAGTCCGGAAACAGCGCCTACAATCATTGTAATGTTGCCAGTGAAAAGTTCTGCACCTGCAATAACAATGAGTACCAGGCCAACGCTAAAACAAGCACCGGCTATAATCCTGCCCATTCCCTGCTCCATTGCCACAAGAAAGAGATGAGATCCAAAGCTGATATAAATGCCAGCCAGCAGTCCAAGTAAAAAAAGCTGCCAGGGTCTTGTATTTGCTTTTTTAATTCCAAGATGACTTATTGTTGCACCAACTTCATTATGAGTACATTTAGGATCATAATTGCTACTAATTTTGTCTGTCATTTTTTGTAAGGTTGATTAAGTAATACTGATTTTTTTCTGCCAATATAATTGTTCTTTCTTAAAAATCAGCTGTCAGACAGGTAATAATTGTACTAAAATTGACTCAAATGTTAATATAGCATCAGAAGTTGTAAAAATTGATGTAGAAATATCATATTGCAGCTGTTATTTTTGCTAGACTATTAAATAAGTTAAATACAAAAAAAGATGGAAAATTTACTCGATAAGCTGCTTGAAGCTGTTGAATTAGGCAAGGTGGATAAAAAATCACCTTATCCTCCTCAGTTAAAGAATCAGGATGGAGCCTATGAATTAGCTGGTAAAGCGCTGGAACAGGGTTTCAAACCCGAGGATATTCTTGAAAAGGCATTAATTCCGGCGATGGCTAATGTCGGCAATAGGTTCAGCCGTAAGGAGATATATGTACCACAGATGCTTATGTCAGCAAAAGCAATGGGGGGCGCAATGCTTCACCTTAAACCTTTCTTCCAGTCGGGTGAAACGAAAAGGAAAGGAACATTTATAATAGGTACAGTTACTGGTGACCTACACGATATAGGAAAGAATCTGGTATCAATGATGGTAGAAGGTGGTGGCTGGGAGGTAATTGACCTTGGAGTTGATGTGGGCCCCGATAAATTTATTAAAGCTATAGAGGAAAAACCCCATGCTGTCATCGGCCTTTCAGCTCTGCTGACTACAACCATGGAGAATATGAGAAAAATTGTAGCCGAAATAAAAGCAAAGTACGCAGATACAAAGATAATGGTAGGCGGCGCTCCCGTTACACAGGATTATTGCAATAAGATTGGGGCTGACTTTTATTCTCCCGATCCACAGGGTGCTGTTAATTATCTTAATCAACTTGTCAGTATATAGAATATGAAGACTGTTCTCCGTGGCAAAACAAAAGAAGTTATTATCAATACAGATGGTCCTGTTATTATTATAGGGGAGAGTATCAATCCTACAAGAAGGAAGAAGCTGGTCTCAACTTTGC
>CAYOLQ010000149.1:0-2229 GCA_964404825.1 uncultured Chitinophaga sp. | reverse complement strand
ATTATAGGGGAGAGTATCAATCCTACAAGAAGGAAGAAGCTGGTCTCAACTTTGCAGGCGGGGGATTTTGATTATGTTCTTGAACTTGCTAAAAATCAGCTGGATGCAATGGCTGACATGCTTGATGTTAATGTTGGATTCCCCGGGGTGGATGATGTTAAACTGCTTCCTGAAACCGTAAAACAGCTTCAGAGTCATTTCGATATACCGCTTTGTCTCGATTCGCCTAATCCCAAAGCAATCGAAGCAGCCCTTAAAGTTATTGAAGGGAAATGTCTCATTAATTCTGTAAATGGCGAAGAGAAATCTATGAATGCGCTTCTTCCGGTTATAAAAGAATATGGTGCCGCTGTTATTGGATTAACAATGAATGATGATGGTATCACAAGCGATCCTTATAAAAGGCTTGCAATTGCTGAAAAGATACTTGAGCGGGCAGTAAAATTGGGAATTAAAGAAGAAGATGTAATTATTGACCCACTTGCCATGGCAGTAAGTGCTGATCCTCAGGCCTGTATCGTAACTCTTGAGACTATCAGGTTAGTTCATGAGAAATTAGGTCTGAATATTACGCAGGGTGCAAGTAATATTTCTTTCGGACTGCCTGACAGAGAGATACTTAATATTGCTCATATGATACTCTCTATCAGGAATGGGTTGACCTGTCCGATTGCCAATCCTGAAAAGATAACTGCTGCTGTAAGAGCCGCAGATCTTGTACTCGGACGCGATGATTTTGCAATGAAATTTATTGAGTATTCTCAAAATATTATTAATGTTTAATTGGGGAATTATTTTTTGATTCTGTACAATAATTTTTAATCTTTTATTAATGTCTCTTTTTACTCCGTCGCGAAGATGGCAGCCAGCGTTTTATCCTTTTAGAAAGGAAAAATTTGCCCGGCGTCTGCTTGCAAAGACCGAACTTCTTGTAAAAGGACCGCTTTTTGGGTGCAGGATGTGTGGTAATTGCCTGTTGCAGGAGACAGCATTTAACTGCCCGATGGAATGCCCCAAAGGGATTAGAAACGGACCATGTGGCGGCACAACACCCTCAAAGAATTGTTATGTGGATGAAACCCGGAAATGTATATGGTATAGCATCTATGAAAGAGCTGAAAAGCTGGGAAGGGAAGATATGTTGCTGGAAGTGCTTCCGCCTCTTGATTGGGAAAAGGTTGGTACTGAGACGTGGGGCGAAGTTGTACATCATGTAAAAAAAGTGGGTACAGCAAAATTTGTAATGGATATCCTGTCAAAAGATAAAGAAGAAAAATCAAAAACGTGGGATAGAGTCTTTAAAACTATACGTCAGCCCGATTGGTGGCAGGGCGATTCTGATTATCATGCCCCGGTTTACAGTCAACCCATATCGGAATTTGAAAGACGATTAAAAAGTGGAGAATTTGTAATTGCAACAGAGGTAACTCCTCCGTTAAATGCAGATTCTGGAAAGCTAATTAAAGATATCGAACTTGTAAGACCGTTTGTAACAACAATAAACTTTACAGATTCATCCTCGGCCAGAGCAAGGATGTCGAGTTTAGCTTGCAGCAAAGTGGCAGTGGATAATGGAGTTGAACCAGTGCTCCAGATTGCAGCACGCGATACCACACGAACCCGCCTTCAGGGAGATGCTGTGGGTCTGAATGAGCTTGGAATATATAATGTTCTGTGTATTTCTGGTGATAGTGCGAAAGTAGGTCCATCTCCAATGAGCAATATGAATATTCTTGATATAGATTCCGTTCAGATGCTATGGATTCTCCGAAGAATGAGAGATGAAGGTATATATCTTGATGGCAGGAAAATGAAAAATCCTCCAAAACTTTTTTTAGGTGCTGCAACATCTCCAACCTCATATGAACCTAATTTACAGGCAATAAGAGATCAGAAAAAAGTGAATGCCGGGGCACAGTTTTTCCAGACAAACCTTGTTTTTGAACCGGAAAAACTTGATCGATGGCTGGAACAACTTGATAAGAGGAATATCCTTGAAAAGGTTTATATACTCATAGGTATTGCCCCTCTTAAAAGCTTTAAAGTAGCTGAATATCTTCATTCAAAAGTTCCGGGAGTCACACTTCCTGAGAAAATCCTGAGCAGGATGCAAAAAGCAGGAGAAGGTGCACCGGAAGAAGGGATACAGATAACTCTTGAATTAATAGATTCAATTAAGAATAAAAAGGGCTTAAACGGGATTCATATTATGTCTCTTGGATGGGAATC
>CAYOLQ010000148.1:0-7630 GCA_964404825.1 uncultured Chitinophaga sp. | reverse complement strand
AAAAGTATATAAAAACCGGCAAAATGCATTCAGATAGGTTCAGAAAGTTTCGGGGGAGATATTTTTTGGTAGATATCTGAGTCCTATGATGGCGTGATCAGAATTGTTGTTTATACAGATTTTTCTATAAGTTTATTTTACATTTTGACCAATCATATAAATAATAAATTTTACTTTCTTTCCTTTTTTCATCTATGTTTTATTGATGCTTACTTCTGTAATCCAAACACTAAACTTGAACTTAAGAGTTTTGAGAAAGAAGTTAGTACTATACTGATAATTAAAATTTTAAACAGGGGATTGCATGGAGTAAGCGGAACCAATTGTATTGTGGATATTCTAACTATTAGTTCTTTTGTAGAATCATGTATGTGTCGGATAATCAAACCCCAGTCTGTTGGTTTCCGGCTGGTTCAGAAACTTCTCCAAATCATCATGATAAAAATCTACAAAGAACTCATACAATGCTTTGTTAAACTCGTAATAGTGCCATTTGCCATTTTCAAAGGGGATCTCAATACTGCGATCATTGGCAAGCTTCATGATAAAACTCCCTTTAAACTTTTTAAACAGCATCTCAAAAATCAGGCTTTGCTCGGGAAGGTCAACCCTTTTCACTTTTAAAAGCATTCCGATTCTGACATGCCAGAATGAGTCCGGCATAAGCTTCATAGCCTTTGCGGGATCGTCTGTGGGACTTGCCTTTTCATCCCATGAAAACAATATTGCATTCTGCGGAGGCACTGAAAAATATTCGATATAGGATTCAATAAAACCGTTCAAAAACGAAAGGCTTTCACTTTGGTAGGCATTAAATTCCTCAATATTCTTGCGGTAAATTTCAAAAAGCACCTGAAAACGATCCATGCTATTGGTTCTTGTAAGTTTGGATTCGCAAGATAATCAATTCTGCAAAATCACCCGAATATCCTTTACAATTGTCAGAGCTGTGGTGATAGTACTGACATCGGGAAAAAGCTCACCCGTTTTACCCGAATAATGGCTGTGGCCGATGAGTGTAAGGGGATAGGTTTTTGAATCATTAGTAAGATCTATATCGGTCATGTAAACAAGTGCAGGTTGACATGAAGTCTTATACTCTTCATCATCGGGGTATTTTGCGTTGGTCCAGAATTCATTCCAGTCCCACGTCTGATTGATCTCCAGGTACACAGAGAATTTCCTGAGATTTGCATTTTCAACACGGGTATTCAGTATAAAATCGCCGGTTGGAGTAGCTCCGGTATATGCGTCAGCAACAGGGTTTTCTGCATCGGGAAGATACAGACCGGCAGAATTTTTTATTCCTCTCCGATGCGACCAGTAAGGTAGTGCTGCCGGTCGCATAATCGGACCCGGTAACCATTTACCTGTGCTGGCATCACCATGCTCAAAATTTCCCTTTCCTATTGATTTCGATACATAAAGGGTTTGAACAAAATTTCCCATTTCGTCTTCAACCCAAATGGCCATTAACGGGTAATTGAATCCTTTTCCTTTGGAAAATTCAATACTCAGGGGAGTACCTGTTGTATCATCGTTATAGGTAAAAACATCAGGCGGACTCTGAACTTCAGTAGTTTTGCATGCATGTAAAAAAAGAAGAGCAAAAGCTGATACGAATAAAATTGCTTGTTTCATATTATCCGGAATTAAAATTGAATAATTATACCAAGTGTGGGCAGAACCGTTCCTCCGTTAGTGCTGAGTTCTTTCAGAAGGTAACGTTGTTCTGAAATCGGATCCCCGGGATTAACAGGTTCCGTTCCGTCCAGAAGCAACACTTTCTGCTGATCGGCCTGAAAATTGTATAGATTCTGAATATCCATATAAAGATTAAGTGAAAGCTTATCCAAAAACCACTCCTTATCAACTCTCACATCCAGCTGGTGAAAGGATTTAAGCCTTTCCTGATTAAAGCGGCTGTAATCGGGGATTCCCCTTCCAAATAAATCCCACACTTGCTTATAACTGCTTTGTTGCGCATCAAAGGGCGTATAGGGAGCTCCTCCTACAAATCTCCATTTAAGTCCCAGCCTCCAGTTCTTTTTAAACTCTTTCAGCGCAGTAATATTGAGTATATGGCGGTTATCCCAGATTGTAGGAACCCAGTCGCCCAAAGCAAGAATCTCAGATTTAAACGCCTGCGATTCACTTCTGACCATAGTGTAGGATACAACAAGATTACCCCCTAAAAAATCTTTATTCCGGTATAATAATTCCATTCCGTATGCACGCCCGGTTGAAACCGATTTAACGGCTTCGTCTCCAAAGGTTCCAAAATCCGCACCCTTGCTCGCCAGGGAAATCGAATCGTTTATGCTGAAGGGATAATTCCTGTAAAATTTATAAAATCCTTCAATCGTAAATCTGGACTGAAGATTTGGAAGCCATTCAATTCCGGCAACAACATGGTCAGAATTTATGTATTTCAGATTGTTTTGTCTGTTTACAAGTTCACCTGCCGAATTGCGGTACCCCAGCATAGTATATGGTGGAACCTGAAAATACCTGCCAACATTGAAATTCAGAAAAAAGCTCTGAGTAAGTAAATAGGATGCAGATAATCTGGGAGATAACTGATCGAAGGGATTCGACATCTCAACGGAATAGTTATTTGCATCGGCACGAACCCCTAAAGATAGACTTAGCCGATCCTTAAGCAGTTTCTTACTGGCCTGCCCGAAAATTCCGTATTTTATAAGGCTCAGTTCGCTTTTGTAGTCAATTAAAATGGGACTCCCGTTAATATATGTTTGATTGTAGGTGGCGTTATCGTAGGTGGCATATTCACCGCTTGCGCCATAGTTTATCCGGAATCCGCCAGCGAACGTTGTATTGTGTTCGTACCGCAGCTTATTTTCAATCTCGTTTGAAGCATAATTAAACCGCAGAATATCATTTTCATCATTATTATTGTATTTATAGGCAGTGTTGTTCAGGTGATTTCTGCTCAGTGTCCAGGTATCATAACCATTTTCGAGAAAGTGTTTATAAACCACGCCTGCTGTATAACTCCATTGTTCGTTCGATGGAAGATATCCCAGTATATACCTCTGCTCTTCTGTCTCATTTGCCTTAAGGTTCAGAACAAACTGATCGATTGCTCCAAGTCCGAGAACTGTAATTTCATTTCTTTCATCGATTTTAGTTTTGGTTTTAAACTGAAAGTCATTGTATGTTGGAAGAAATGGCAGTCCGATTATCGAAAAGAGAAACTGCAGATACGATCTGCGAGCTGAAAGTATATAACTTGTATTTTCACCCAGTGGCCCGTCGAGTGTAAGAGCAAGGTCTGAGGCACCAAAAGAGCCCTTAAACCTCAATTTATCTTTGTTTCCGTCTACTTGTTTGAGTTCCAGCACCGAACTGAGCGCGTTTCCGCGATCAGCCGGAAAAGCACCGGAATAAAAATTCACTTCACGGATAAAATCGACATTAATAATTCCAACAGGACCACCCGAAGCTCCCTGAGTTGCAAAGTGGTTAATATTGGGTATTTCCACACCATCGAGATAAAAACGGTTTTCAGAAGCCCCTCCTCCCCTTACAATAATATCATTGCGGAAAGCTGGTGTTGACGCAACTCCCGGGTACGATTGCAAAACTTTTGATATGTCGCGGTTGCCTCCTGGATTTTTTTCTATTTCAACCAGGTCGATTCTTCTGAGCGAAACCGGACTTTCTTCGCTTCTTCTGAAGGGAGACGCTTTAACAGTAATTTCTTCGAGTGCAATTTTGGTTTCCTGCATGGGAATATCTATAAAAACCTTATTTGCGTTGGTAACCAGAATGGGTTCGGAAACATAAGGTTCGAATCCCACTGATGATGCACGAATCTCCACATAACCCGGTTTCAGACCTGTAAACAGAAACTTTCCGCTCAAATCGCTGATGGATCCAATATTTGTGCCGTAAATCGCTATGGTGGCAAACTCAAGAGGCACATTGTTTTTTGAGTTGTAAATCCGGCCTTCCAGGGAACCTTTATCCTGCGCATAAATTGCAATGGGTGCTGAAAGCAGCACAAGTATTTTCAGAAATCTTTTAAACTGTAATCGCATAATTCTTATATTTTTCGGGAATTTTTTTTATCAAGCATCACTTTAAACATGTCTTTAACTGTTTTGTTCAGTTTTTGTTGATACTTTTTCACATTCTGTTAAACAAACCTTTCCTGCATTACCTGATTTATTGCCCTGTAATACATGAATTTCAGCACAGAAGTTACATTAAACAGAATTATAAAAAAAGAATAATTTCTTTTACATTTGACAAAAAATAGTTTTTTCGGGGGATTTTACATAAATCCCGAATACAGACTTTACCCAAACCAGACAGAATGTTCCAAAATCAGCCTTTGATTTCAGTGGTTTCGCCGGTTTATGGCTGCGGAGGAACCGTAATTGAGCTATACCTCAGGATAAAAAAGGCTCTTGAAGCTGAAAAGCTATCTTTTGAGCTCCTGCTTATTGACGACGGAAGTCCGGATGAATCCTGGCCTGCCATTGAAGAATTGGCGCAGCGCGATGACAGGGTTAAAGGCATTCTGCTTTCGAGAAACTTCGGTCAGCACAATGCAATCACTGCAGGTCTCGGACATGCAAATGGAAAATGGGTTGTGGTGATGGATTGCGATTTACAGGACCAGCCTGAGGAAATTGTCAGACTCTATCGGAAAACAGAGGAAGGATATGATGTTGTTCTTGGTCAAAGACAGGAACGCAAAGACCGGTTTATTAAAAAATTCCTGTCGAAAAGCTTTTACAAAGTTCTGAGTTATCTCACTCAGACACAACAGGACAGCAGTATCGGAAATTTCGGAATCTATAAAGCAGAAGTTATAAACGCGGTATGCAGCCTTGGAGATCAGCAGCGATTTTTCCCAACCCTCGTGAAATGGGTTGGATTTAAACAAACCTCAATAGAAATTGAGCACTCCCGCCGTACCATTGGTAAAACAAGCTATTCCTTTCGTAAAACCCTCAATCTTGCCCTGGATGTTATGCTTGCCTTTTCCGATCGTCCCCTTAAAATAATCGTTAAACTTGGAGTTTACATCTCATTTTTTGCTGTTTTGTATACTCTGGTAACCCTCATCCGCTATTTTGCTGGTGGTATTCAGGTTATGGGGTATACCAGTTTAATAATTTCTGTCTGGTTTTTCAGCGGGATCATTATTCTGATTCTCGGAATTGTAGGGCTCTACATCGGCAAAACCTATGAAAAAGTAAAGGGTCGTCCCTATTATATAATTAAAAGCAGGTTAAACCTGAAAGATAAGGTATGATAAGGCCTCTGGAGTGGGACAGTAACTTTTTCGGTATCAGAACCGCAAAACTTGATGCTACAAATCTTTCTGAAACCGGAATAAGAAGTCAGCTTGAAAGCATCACCAAATGTGGATTCGAGCTTATTTATGTTTTTACTCCGCATAACCATGAAGGACTGAAACAGCAGATTCTCACTGCCGGTGGAAAACTTACTGATGAAAAAGTTACGTACTTCACAAATGTAACGGAGATGATCCCCATACATTCGGGATTTATCCGTTCCTGTCTGGGCAATAAAATGGATACGGAGCTGGAAATGCTTGCCATTGAAAGCGGAAAATACAGTCGTTTCAAACTGGACGAGCAGATCCCCCGAAAAAAATTCGAAGACCTTTATCGGCTTTGGATGGAAAATTCCCTTAATGCAAGCTTTGCAGAGGAGGTTTTTGTGTTTGAGGATGAGGGCAAAAAACTTGGAATGGTAAGCGTTGACATACGCCAGAATGAAGGCTGGATAGGCATTATAGCAGTAAACGATGCATACCGCGGAAAATCAATTGGCAAAATGCTGATGCATGCTGCAATAGGCTTTTGTAAAGATAATAAGGTAAAAATTCTGAATGTTCAGACACAGATGGCCAACAAAGTTTCATGTACCTTTTATGAAAAAATTGGTTTCAGGGTAAAGGGCGTAGAGGATGTTTACCATATCTGGAACAGGTAATAATTTAAACACATGAAAATCCCATATAACAAACCCTATTTAACCGGTAACGAAACAAAATATATCCGGAAGGCGATTAAAGCCGGCAAAATCTCGGGTAACGGACAATACACTGCCCTGTGTCACGATTTCTTCGGGAAAAAGTATGGATTTCAAAATGTGCTTCTAACCACAAGTTGTACACATGCGCTGGAGATGGCGGCCATTCTGATAGATATTCAACCGGGCGATGAAGTGATTATGCCCTCTTTCACTTTTGTGAGCACCGCAAACGCCTTCATTCTCCGGGGGGCGAAAATTGTATTTGCCGACAGTACCGGGCAACACCCGAACATGTCGGCTGATGGGCTGGAAGAACTAATTACTGCAAAAACAAAAGCCATAGTACCCGTACATTATGCAGGAATGGCTTGTAATATGGACGAAATAATGCGGATTGCAGATAAGTATAAACTCTTTGTGGTGGAAGACGCTGCACAGGCAATCGATTCGTTTTACAAAGGTAAACCTCTTGGAAGTTTTGGTCATTTATCTGCCTTTTCGTTTCACGAGACAAAAAACATCAATGCCGGTGAAGGAGGAATGCTTGTAATTAACGATGAGCGGTTCAAAAAAAGGGCAGAAATAATCTGGGAGAAAGGCACTAACCGGGCAGAGTTTTTCAGGGGAGAAGTTAATAAATACGGATGGGTTGATATCGGATCTTCCTGGCTTCCCTCGGAGGTAACTGCTGCATTTTTGTATGCTCAGCTTACCTGTCTGGAAAGGATTCAATCGAAACGTATAGAAAACTGGAATCTGTATTACTCCCTGCTTAAAGATCTGGAGGGAAAATACGATGTAAAACTCCCGGAAATTCCTGAGAATGCAACAAATAACGGGCATATCTTCTATTTGATCACCCCTGATTTGGAGACACGTAGCAGACTCATTACAAAACTAAAGGAAAATGGCATTCTTGCGGTTTTTCATTACCTGTCGCTGCATGATTCGATCTACTATAAAGACAAGCACGACGGAAGGCCATTGCCCTGGAGCGATTATTATTCCAATTGCCTGCTCCGGCTTCCTCTTTATTATGAACTTCAGAGCAAGGACATTAAAAAAATCTGTAAGGTGATAAGGGAGTTCTTTGGCGAATAAAATAAATTCATATGTCTGTTTCTCATACTCATCCTTCATAATCTCTGTTCATCCTCTTTTTTTTCGGCAATAGCTTCTCCGCTACTATGTTTGTCGAAAAACATAAGGAAATGAAAAGACAATTTAACATAATCCGAAAAGTATCAATAATATTCCTGATGCTGAACACCTTGTTTATTGGAGTAACGAATGCATCCAATGTATTAACCCAAACTATACGGGGTACGGTATCGGATGCATTCACAGGGCAGCCATTGGTTGGTGCAACCGTAATACTTATCGGCTCTAATCCCGTATTTGGCACAATTAGCAGCACAGATGGTTCATTTAAGATAAGCGATGTTCCTGTTGGCCGTCAGAGTTTAGAGGTAAGGTACGTTGGATATCATATGGTAGTCATTCCAAACATTTTATTAAGTTCCGGTAAGGAGATTGTGTTGAATATTCTATTGGATGAAAAACCGCAAGAAGTTGAAGCAGTGACAATCAA
>CAYOLQ010000147.1:0-7847 GCA_964404825.1 uncultured Chitinophaga sp. | reverse complement strand
ACGCAAGCCGGGTTTGCCGCGCCGGCAGATGCTACCCGGGGCTTCACCGTCAAGCTGGCGGTGAACCTCAAGCGCGCCGATCGCGAAAAAGAAATCCTCTCCCTGCCGGGCGTGCTCCGCGTTTCCCTCCGACCACACGATCCGAGCGACCGCCAGCTCCAGAACTATCCGGCGTTTCCCATGCCCGATGCCTACGTGCCCGTGCTCGAGGCGACCGTCATACTCTGGTCGACCCTATTTCCGGATGGCTAGGACATGACCATCGGTATCCCCCTCGCGATGCTGAAGCAGCCCGAAGGCAAGCACGAGGTCGTGCTGAACTTCTCCAGCGTGCGCTGGACGATGTATGTGGACGGCGAGTTGCTCGACAACGATTTCCCGCTCGGCTACCCGCGCTGGCCGGACAAGCCAACTTGGAAAATGAATGCGGAGCACGTGACGCAGGCGGCGTTCTTTTCCCCCGCCATCACGCCCGAAAAGAAAGCCGCACCAACGCCGCGACTGGCCGGGGTGCAATACTGGACTCCGCCCGGGCACAACGCGTGGGTCGGCGATGTGGCGACCTTTTTCCACCAGGGGCGCTACCAAGTTTTCTACCTCTACGACCGCCGCCACCATCAGAGCAAGTTTGGCAAAGGCGCGCTGAATTTTGAATCGTCAGAAGAGTTGAAAGCTCTACGCAGCGATCACAAACAATTTTCCGGAATTAAGTTGTCCGATAATAATTATAAAATACTTGAAAATGTGAAAGGTCTGCAATATGAAATCAGTGTAACTTTTAAGCCTGGCAGCTCCGGAACTTTTGGCATTGAACTTCTTGATGGAGCAAAACCTGCAAAACTGGTTTACAATGTGACAAAAAAAGCTCTTCAATTTAATGATATTTCAGCGCCACTTGATCTGAAGGGCGGCAACCTTGATTTGGATGTATTTATTGATGCAGCGACAATTGAGGTATTCGCCAACAAAAAGGTTTGCATTACAAATGCTATTCAGCCTTCGTCTCCTGAAGGATTCAGAATTAAACTATTTTCTGAAGCAGGACAAGCTACTGCTTATAAAATAGATGTCTGGAAGATGGGAACTATATGGTAATCATTTTTTTAAAACTAAATAAACATTGAAAATAAAAAACTAATGAAAGCAGTAAAAAAATTTTCTGACAACAAGATTTATTTTAAAATGGTAGATGAACCTGTACCTGGTATTATTAACGATACTGATGTTAAAATAAGGGTTGATGCTATCGGGATTTGTACATCTGATATACATGCCCTGCATGGAGGTATGTATATGAAGGAAGGAAACACGGTGGGCCATGAGTTCTGCGGAACTGTAGTTGAGATTGGCCGGGCTGTTCGAAATGTAAAACCTGGTGACAGGGTAGTCTCCGAAAATGCAAAAGGCGCCTGTTTCAAATGTAAACTTTGTCTTTCAGGGCATTATGAACTATGCCCGGTTAAAACATCTCCCGGATGGTTTTCACAGGGTGTATATACCGAATATACTGTTCAGCCTGACTATTGCCTCCATAAAATTCCCGAAAAGCTCCCAACGGAGGTTGCAGCTGTAATAGAACCCTTTGCAGTGTGCGTTTATGGGTGCCTTGAAAGAGGAAAAATTCAGAAAGATGATTTTACCATAATTTATGGAATGGGCTCTATAGGATTGATCACTTTAATAAGTTTAATCGATTTCGGCATAAAAAATATTGTATGTGTTGCCTCTGCACGAAAAAACAACATTCGTTATGATCTGGCAAAGGAACTAGGGGCAACAGTTGTATTGCTGCCAGAAGATAAAATTTTTGAAAAAGTCAAACAGATGAATGATGGATGGGGTCCAGATTGCGTTATAGATTGTTCGGGAGATAATAAGGCAATAAATCAGGGTATTAGCATGTTAAGAAAAGGCGGCAAGTTTATTGCATTGGGTTTATCGGGTGAGAGCCTGATACCTATTGCTTTTGATCAGGCAGTTCTCAGTGTAATAGAAATAGTTTTTTCAGCAACATCTTCTCATGACGCATGGATAAAATCAGTAGGGATATTGGAACGAAATACGGATAAGGTTAAAAAGATAATTACCCATATTTATCCACTTGATGAATGGCAGACAGCATATAGCAAGCTGGAATCGAGAGAAGCAGTGAAAGCAGTTCTCGTGAACAAATGGTGAATATTTTAAAAATTCTCAGAATATAAAATGAATAAAACCGCATTGATTTTTGGCGCCGGTAAAACAGGACGCGGATTTGCCGCACATCTGGCGTTTTTAGGAGGGTATGATATTGTACTGATCGATAAAAACAGACAATTAGTTAATGACCTGAACAAATCAGGACATTATGAGATTCAGATACTGGGCAATGAAAAATTGAGCTCTACAATTAAGACCTCCGGGGTATATCAGGTTGATGATGTTTCATGGCACAATAAGTTTATTACAACCGTTCTTGTTTTCACTTCAGTTTTTGGAAATAAGCTTGAAGAACTGGCTAAGTCCATTGCATTAGCGCTTAAAAAAAGGTTTGAGGAAAATCCTGAACAGATTCTTAATATCATAACCTGTGAAAATTTAACAGATTCGGCAGATATTCTTAAGAAAGCTGTTTTGAAAAATATAGGTGAAGAAAAAGGAAAATGGCTGTCGGAATATGTTGGATTTTCTGAGTCAATGATTCTGAGAACTTGTCTTGAAGCCGGCCCTGATCAATCACCTTTGACAATAAGGGCGCAAAACTTTTTCGAACTTCCCTGCGACGGTGAAACATTAAAAGAGGTGCCTGATGTTTATGGATTAAAACCTCTGAAAAATTTTGGCAATCAGCTTAGAAGGAAAATTTATACATATAATTGTATTAATGCCGTCATTACCTATCTGGGTGCGAAAAAGGGATTCACACAATTGCATGAAGCAGGTAATGATGAAGAAATTCTTAAGATAGCCGGAAAAGCTTCAAAAGAAACATCTCTCGCCCAGATAAGTGAATTTGGATTTGACAATAAGGAGCAGGAAGAATGGGTTGATGCTGCACTCAGAAAATTCGCTGACAAAAGCATCCCGGATCCTATTGAACGAAACGGCGCCGATCCTTCAAGAAAACTTGGAAGAGACGACAGGCTTATTGGTCCGGCACTGCTGGCATTAAAACATGGAATCTATCCCGAAGGATTATTGGAAGGAATAATTGCCTGCTTTGAGTATCGGGATAAAAGTAAAAATATCAGGATTTCAGATATCATCATTGAAAAGGGAGCTGATTTTGTTTTGAAGAGTATTTGTGAATTATCAGAGGAAGAAGAACTTTATAAAATCATAAAAGAAAGAATTATAAAATCAGTTTTGAATGAATAGAAATGATAATAATATTGCTATCGCTGCTCTCGATATTGGAACTTCACAGATAAAGCTCGGCGTCTATTCTCCTAATATTTCTGACAAAATAATCATCCTGGGAAATCTTCAGAATGAATTAATCTATGGAAAATCAGGAGAGGTACAGTCTGAGTACAAAATTATTCGTGAAAAATCTTATCAGCTATTTAAGGAATTGGGTAGTTTTTTAAATGTGAATTCCATTAAAACGCTTTACCTCGGGATGTGTGGTCATGTCTCCAGTCTCATCGAATGGAATAAGATGAAAGGTATTCCGCCTAATAAACCATTCCCTACATGGTTAGATACAACAAGTTACGACAGTCTGGATGAGTATAATTTAGTTATGGGAAATGGCAAAAGCAGACAATTTATCGGCACCTTTCTTCCGGCCGGCACCAACTGGTTGCTGACCAAATTGATGCACAAAAAAAAATCGGGATTTTCTGATGACTCAATATTTCTTCAGGTTGGCGATGCAGTGTTTTATGAATTATGTGGTAATTATCATACACATTTCAGTTCGCAGATCAGCATGGTAGATCTGCGAAAGAGAGACTATTCACAACCTCTGCTTGATCATTTAAAGCTTGACAAATCCTTTTTGCCATTCATTGAATATAAGGCTTTGCCGGTAACCCAACTTCAAAAAAAGTTATTCGGGTTTCCCGATAAAAGTCTCGTCTTTCCATCTATGGCAGATTTATATACCTCTTTATATGGTTTGAGGCTGAATGATAAAGAAGGTTTCATGCTGGCGAACACCTCGGAACAGGCTGGTGTTTTTTATCAAAATGCTCCGGAAGAAGTTGATAATTTTCTCAGCATATCATTTAAAAATGGTTTCGTAAACTATGGCAGCACAAACACCGGTGGGAATATTGTAAATTGGTTTTTAACCAATATTCTAAAGAAAAATGTAACTCCCGAACTGCTCAATGAACTTACAAATAAAGCCGAGAATATTAATCCTGAAAAAACACCAATAATTTTACCATACCTTCAGGGAGAAAGGGCACCATTATGGAACAGCATGCTTACAGCTTCCATTCTTGAACTGAATTCCGGACACACCGAGGTGCATGTATTCCGTGCTATTCTTGAATCAATCGCTTTTGCAAGAAGACAATGCTTCGAGGAGCTTCGGATCAGCGCTCTTGATCTGATTAAAATAGGTGGTGGCTCTTCAAAAAACAAACTATGGAATTCAATACGGGCAAGTGTATTAAACAAAACAGTTGCAGTATCTGATGAAAAAGAACTCTCAATGGCGGGTATTTTTGACTATATTATTGAGGCCAGGAAGATTCCTGTTGAAAAACCTGCTATAAACTTCAATTCTATTGAGCCTGATTCAGACCTGATTAAGGTTTACAATTCCAAATACAAAAAATTTATTGAATATCAGAATTTACTAAATTAAAGAATTAATGGGAAAAGAAGTATTAATTTTTGGCGCTGGCAGAATAGGAAGGGGCTTCATAGCTCATTTATTTTATAGAAGCGGGTATAAACTTTGGTTTGTTGACTCTTCTAAAGAAGCAGTAGAACTTCTGAACAAAGAAAAACAATACCGTATTGATATCGCGAAAGAAGGAAAAGATCTTACAGAATATATTAAAGTTGAAAGATCCTTCTCACTCGATGACAAGAAGAAAATTTCAGATGTTATCAGGAATATTGATATTATGGCAATGTGTGTTGGCGCTTCTAATATTGAAAAGGCTGCGGGCTTTATTAAGGACATATTAATTGAAAGCAAAAGGAAGAAGATATTGAACCTCATTATATGTGAGAATGCAAATAATCCGGCAAAAAAGATAAGAAACATAATGTTACAAAATGCTGATCCTGAGTTTGAAAAATTTGTAATGACAAAACTGGGTCTTGTAGAAACACAAGTACTCAGAACAGGGATGTCAGCGAAGGAAGAGGTTTTAATCAAAGAACCGCTTGCATTACGGATGCAAGACTGGTGGACATTGCCATTGGATAAAGATGCATTTATCGGTGAAATACCTGAGGTGAAGGGTTTTAGTCCCAAAACCAATTTTTCAAACGAATTGTTGCGGAAAATATACACCTTCAACGGAACCAACGGACCAATCTCCTATATCGGATGGGCAAACGGTTACAAAATACTGCATGAATCAGCTTTGGCATTCCCCCGATTTTTCAGAGAAATTCAGGAAGAATCAGCTTATGGCCTCATAAAAGAGTTTGGTTTCGATGAAAAAGAGCACAGGGAATTTATGGCGCTGGCAATGAAAAAATATACTGATCCGGCACTGAATGACCAAATTGAAAGAAATGCAAATGATTCTAAAAGAAAACTATGTAAGGAAGAGAGACTTGTTGGTCCGGCATTATTATGTCTTAAACATGGAAGAATGCCCTATGCTTATGTAAAGGCCATTGCGGCAGCATATTATTACAGCGGATCGAACGATGCCGGCACAAAAGAAGTCATGGAAGCTGTGGTTCAGATTGGGATCAGGGAGGCTATAAAAAAAATCTCATCAATTGATGAATCATGTGAACTTTTTAATCTCATAATTGAATCTTTTAATACTAAAAGTTTTATTTTTTAATATGGAACCTCAAAATAGAAATTAATTAAAGCTTTATGAAGAAAAATAGAAAAGTCATAGGATACTCTTTGATTGTTGCATTCGGAGGACTTCTCTTTGGATTAGATACAGCAGTAATTGCAGGTGCAGAAAAGTCAATTCAACTTTTATATAAATTATCGGATCTGAGCCAAGGGTTTACTGTTGCAGTATGCCTCATCGGATCAGTAGTTGGTGCTTTTTCTGCCGGTCTGCCATCCGAGCGGTTTGGCCGGAAAAAAGTATTAATTGCAATTTCAATCATTTTTGGAGTAACTTCTATATTTAGCGGACTGGCGCCTAACTGGTATGTTCTTATCTTTTGCAGGTTTATTGGTGGTTTGGCAATTGGTGCTTCATCTGTACTTGGACCCATGTACATTGCAGAAATTGCCCCGGCTACGATCAGGGGACGACTGGTTGCATTTTTTCAGTTTAATATTACAGTAGGACTGTTGGTTGCATATAGTTCAAATTATTTGTTCTCAAATTTAGGTGCTGAGGGATGGCGCTGGATGTTAGGAATTGTGTCTGTTCCATCTTTTATTTTCTTCGGGTTGGTATTTTTTATTCCCGAGAGTCCCCGATGGCTTGTAAAACATAATCGTATAAGTGACGCAAGGAATGTTCTTTCTGTTTGTGGAAGTACCGATATTGACAACGAGATTGACGATATTATTCAGTCGCTTAAAATTATATATTCCTCCTCAGCTGAAAAATTATTCACCAGGAAATATTACCGGCCTATATTGTATGCAGTTTTAATGGGGGCATTCAATCAGCTGACAGGAACCAATGCAATAAATTATTATGCTCCAAGGATTTTCGAAATGACCGGCCTGAATACGAATATTTCCTTACTCCTACCGATATTTATTGGGCTTACAAAGGTTACAGTTATCATAATTGCCATGACAGTGATTGATAAATTCGGGCGTCGTACAATGCTTATCTTTGGGTCTTTTGGATTAATGTTGTTTTTGAGTCTTATTGCCTGGTCATTTTACGGACAGCACTTTGGCGGATCGGCTGTACTGTTTTTCCTGCTTGGCTATATGATCTTTTTTGGGCTCTCCGACGGGATTGTGATCTGGGTGTTTATTTCCGAGATCTTTCCGAACTCTATCCGTTCAAAAGGTCAGTCCCTGGGAAGTTTCACCCACTGGTTTTTCGCGGTTATCATTTCCTGGATATTTCCGATGGCAGTCAACAGTAAGGTTATTGGCCCGGGAAATGCATTTATGTTTTTTGCCGTTATGATGTTTTTTCAATTATTGTTTGCCTGGAAACTTATGCCCGAGACAAAAGGAAAATCATTGGAACAAATTCAGAAAGATTTAAAAATCAAGTATTAAAAGAAAAAGGTTTTATACTTTAACTGTCAGTAAAATAAAGCAAACTCCAGTATAATTATTGATTACATAATAGGCTTACTTAAAATATAACATCTTATTAATATTAGGATTACATCAAAATAAATATCAATTATGACAGGAAGGGAAAGAATTATGGCAGCATTTGCCCATGTCGAATCTGACAGGATACCTGTTGCCTTTGGTTGTCACCGCTCAAGCAGTATATCAGCGCAAGCTTATGCTAAATTACGGAATCATCTGGGGTTGCCTCCCTCAAAACTCTATATTTACGATTTCATTCAGCATCTGACTGTTATTGAAGATGATGTGCTTGATATTTTACAACCGGACATTGTTGATCTTGGCCGTGATTATTATAAGAATGAACATTATTGGAAGGACTGGAACCTTCCTGATGGCACTCCCTGCAAAATATCCGCATTTATACCGGTGGCTCTCGAGCGCGGCAATGAGATGTGGGGCCACGCCACGAGTCCGGATCTGT
>CAYOLQ010000146.1:0-7964 GCA_964404825.1 uncultured Chitinophaga sp. | reverse complement strand
GTAATGTTTGGCTGAGCGCAGGATATTGCAATACGGTAATCTTCAACTTCACCACCTGTTGCTGAACCTGTGGGGGATGATAAAGTTCCGGGTGTAAACCTGAATCTGGCAAAAGTGGGAACAGTAATAATAGCATTTGAAGGTACTGTAAATGAAAGATTTGCAGTCCCATCAGAACGTACAACATTACTTACAATCTGTTCACCGGGATCCAGAAAATCACCATCACCATTCCAGTCAACCCACGCATTTAACCTTCCTAAACCGACAACGGTAACCGGAATGTTTACCAATTCTCCACGGTAAATCTGTACAGGGAATGAAACTCCATCCTCATCATCCTGTCCGTTTGTATCATCACCATTGGCAAGCGGCGATGGTTGATTTGCTGATTCTCCATCTACCGATGATCCAAAATAATTTACAAAATCAAGAATATGATCTGCAGAACCATAAGTTAAAGGAGCATCACCAAAATCCCTAATCTCGGTATATGTATAGGAACTTACTGCATCGTCAGGCCGGGAATTGCTGGTTGTCTGATACGCCGCAGGAGTAATATTTACATTAAAACCATTTAATCACGGAGTAGAGGAATTTTGTGTAACCCTGTAAGCTATTGTAATAGTTCCTGAAAAGTCTGAAGGGATTGAGCTAGTTTGAATGGCTGTGTATGTTCCGCTGCTATAGCTCCATGAAAAGTATCCTGAAGCAGTTCCCCCGACAGATAACAATGGGTTAATATTTTCGGGTATTCCAAATGAAAGGGTAATGGTAAGAGTAATGTACTGGTCAGTATATATTTCGAGGGGATCGCTTCCGGAATTGCCGAAATTGAAACTTACTATACCTGTTCCGTTTACCTCGGTGGGAAGCAAGGGTGATGGGCTTATTACGCCGCTGTTTACATAGGGATTATAGTTCCCATCAGGATTCTGGGCATTCAGCAGGAAATGTCCAAAAATCAGAAGAGCGGTAAAAAATATTTTATTCATTTTTCAACTATTTTACAATTAACGGCACTATCCAGAGTTTTTAAGCGCAAATGGCGCAATGACGCAAGGGAAACGAAAATTTGTTTAACTCCGTAAACCAAAAAAACCGCGCTTTTTTAGCGCCTTCGCGTCTTTGCGCTTAATTCTTAAATCCTATTCCTGAAAATAATCAATACTCTCCGAATCTGAATTATTACTCACCCGCACTTCACCCCCAGCCCCGGAAACGAGTTGGGAGGTAATTGTATATACTCCCCTGCTGAGATCGGGGTTAAAAGTTACCCTGAAACCGAACCTTGAAAACCCACCCTGGGGAATAGCTGTGGAGGAAGTGAAGATATGGTTGATATCGTCTGAAGAATAGGCCCATTCACTATTGTTAAGAGATGTTCCGCCAATTGCGGTAAGAGAAGGGTTGTACCCACCCTCTATAAGCCATCTTGTATCTTTTGGGATATGAACAGTCATAATGCCATTGGTATTCACCATATTTAATTCAGTAACCTTAACTGCCAGGTCAAAACCCGAAGTTCCATGAATAATATTGGGATTAACAATCAGGGTGGTGGTTACATCAGGATCGGGGCAGCTGTTTATTGTAACGCTAACTGACGTTCCGGTGCTGTAACAGCCTTCCTGGTTCTGGTAGAAGATATAATATGTACCTGCACCGACCGCCGGGGGGGTTGAAACATTTAAGCTTAATGGGTTATTTGCAGCTTTATAAAGTATGGAACCACCTGACGGAGTTGCGCTGGTTACCAAAGTTGTTAAGTTTATAGTTACCGCAGGACAAACATTAACCGGACCCGAAGAACTTACAGTCGGAGGAGTCGGTGATGCCGGTATTGCGTTTATAACAAAGTTGCTGCTTGATATACAGCCAGGGCTTGTCGATGTATTTCTCGCACTGATGGTATAGGCAGCACTAGCGGGCAACAAAGCAAAATTAGTTCCCGAACCCCAGGTAGCGCCTGAATTGATGCTATACTCAAAACCAGCTCCGATGGGATTGGTTATTTGAATTGTACCAGTAAATACAGAGCAGGTGGGCTGGGTTAATGTTGCTTCAGGGGCCGGGATGGATGCACTTAGGGCTGCAGCAGTGGACTGAGAGCTTACATTGTTTGCAGCGTCGAATGCGGAAACCGTGTAACTGTAGTTGGTACAGGGCACTACAGTATTATCAATATAAGTGAGATTGGTGGTGGTTGTAAGTAAACTTCCCGAACGGTAAACGCGGTAACCGGTAACGGCGGTGTTGTCGGTGGAGGCGGACCATGCAAGGTTTACTGAGTTAATTGAGACCGAAGTAATATTTAAGCCGGAAGGAACAGTCGGAGGGGTAATATCTATACCGCTGGTTGATCCTTCCCAACCTGCCATTCTTGCAAGGAGCCACCACATAGCTTTACCTAACTTTAAAGCGCCATTATAGCCTATATGGCCAATATTGCCACCTTCCATATTCTCAGGATGGATAATCGGGAATATATGCAAAGTTCCGTTGTTGTCTGTCCACGAGGTTGTGGCCTGCTCTCCTGCAGTATTATAGCTTAGAATATCCGCATAGTCAATAAAATATGCATCATTAAGACTTCGTACATGATTTCTGATATGTTCCCATTTAAGGAATTGTTGATATCCGCTTTCTCCTATTGCCCAGTCTTGTTCATTATCAACGGCTCCTGTTGACCAGATTATTTTTGTGGGGATATTATTTTGTTCACAGTAATTCATATATTCATGTTGCACATCAATATAGGTGTCCATACAAACTGATGTTCCGGTAATCGCGGAATCATTGCTATCGAGTCCCCATCGTAAAGTACCTTGAGGACCTCCTCTGGAGCCTCCGGCCCATCTTGTATGATATACAGGATCATAGCTTCCTCCCGGGGGATTATCCCAAACAGCATCAAATGACCAGCCAAAAAGTATAGCATATAACTCGGGGCCATTGTCGTTACAATACTGCAATCCTGCCTTAACTCTGCTTGTAGCTGTTGCATTACTCCACCAGTCTATGGTTCCGTTAATATATTGCCATCCAGAGGGGTTACTATAGTTTCCCCATGTGGCCTTATTGATTCTGAGGTACGCATTTGAAAAACCTTCGGGAACTCCTTCATATTGGGCGTGTACCGGAAACCGGCTATCCTGTTGACCAAGAGACCAACAACCCATCCGGTAAGCTTCAGCATGTGATGCTCCGGCAGTAACAACCCATCTGGTTTTTACTGAGTCTATATATCTTTGAGGAATCTCAACATACAGATTAATAATTGAATGATCTGCAATTATCTGACCAAAACTAAATAAAGAAAACTGAGTCAGAAATAGAATGAAAATAACTCTTTGCATATAACTGTTATTCTGGGTACTGGAAATGAATTTTTTGGTGTAAAAAGCTGCTCACTTTAGATTCAGGTTGGTATACATTCCCAAATCTTTTTAAACAAAATTTTTGTAAATTTGTTTAACTTATATCATGAAAAATTTAATATTATTATTAATAAAAATCCTTACTCTTAACAAAAAGAAAATCAAATAAATATGAAATCAAAATTACCTATTTTTGTTGCTGTGGTTATGATGATACCATTTTTCTCCTGCAATAAAAAAGAACAAAAATCTGATATGAATATTATTTATCTTCATCATAGTACCGGAGAGGCAATCTGGAATGCTGCAAAACCTTCACTGATAACAAAAGCTGTTAGACGTGTTAGTAAAAAGCTCGCTAAAGTAATTAGCGCCAAACCACGCATGCCAATTTTATTTAAAAAGTATAATGAAGAGAACGATAAGAATTATTTGATTAAGGATATGGCATTTCCTAAAAAAGAGCCTTACGGTTGGAATAATTATCCTTTTGACTATTATAATATATGGGTAAAGAATGCAGGTAATGAACCTTATATGGAAGAGCCCACATTAGAGATGCTGACGAAAGACTATCAGGTAATTATTTTTAAGCATTGTTATCCTGCCAGTAATATTTTAGCTGATTTGGATTCTGCAGACATTAATTCAGACGTGAGAACAATATCAAACTACAAACTTCAATATAACGCTTTAAGGGATAAGTTACACGAATTTCCTGACACGAAATTCATTTTATTTACCGGGGCTGTCCAGGTGAAGTACTACCTTAAAGAGGATGAAGCTAAAAGAGCAAAAGAGTTTTATAAATGGGTATTAAATGAATGGGATGTGCAGGGTGATAATATTTATTTATGGGATTTTTACAGCCTTCAGACTGAAGGGGGATTGTATTTCAAAGATGAATATGCATTAACTCCTTATAACTCTCACCCTAACGGTGATTTTTCCAGAAAAGTTGTTAAGTTATTATTTAACCGGATTATTGATGTAATTGAAAATGATGGAAATTTTACAGAACCTGCCGGATTAAAGAAATGATCAATCAATCATGGTATAAAAATCTTTTTATTTCCTGTTACAGGATTGTTATCTAAAGATATAATATAGATACCCCGAGAAACACCTTCCGTATCAAAATAACAGTAATTTCCACTTACGTATTTTGTATCAAGCAGTTGACCTTTTAGATTTTGCAGGTTAAGTTTCTGTCCGGTGTTATCATTCGGGAAGAATACTTCAAGATTACTTTGATTTATAGTTACATGATAATCTGTTATTTCACCGATTTCTGAATTCATGCTTGTTACTTCATTCCAGCCTGACATTCGTGCAAGAAGCCACCATATGGCCTTTCCTAACTTTAGAGCTCCATTATAGCCGATATGTCCAATGTTACCGCCTTCCATGTTTTCAGGATGTATGATCGGAAATGTATGGGTTATTCCCTTATTATCTTTCCAGGTTGTAGTTGCTTGTTCTCCGGCATTATTATAGCTTAATATATCGGCATAGTCGATGAAGTATGCCTGATCAAGATTTTTTACATGTTTTCTTATATGTTCCCATTTGAGGAATTGCTGGTATCCACTTTCGCCGATAGCCCAGTTTTGTTCATTATCAACTGAACCTGTTGACCAGATAATTTTTGTGGGAATATTGTTTTGAACGCAATAATTTATGTACTCGTGTTGTGCATTTATATATGTATCCATACAAACAGAGGTTCCTGTTATGGCTGCATCGTCTTTATCCAGACCCCATCTCAGAGTTCCCTGAGGGCCTCCTCTGGAACCACCGGCCCATCTGGTATTATATATGGGGTCGTAACTCCCTCCCGGAGGGTTATCCCAAACAGCATCAAATGACCATCCAAATAAAATTGCATACAATGCTGGTCCGTTATCATTACAATATTTAAGTCCTGCTTTAACTCTGCTAATTGCTGTTGCATTGCTCCACCAATCGATAGTTCCATTTATATATTGCCATCCGGTAGGATTACTGTAATTTCCCCAGGTAGCCTTATTAATTCTTAAATATGCTTTGGAAAATGGTTCCGGAGCACCCTCCCATTGCGAGAATACTGGAAATCTGTTATCCAGCTGTCCTAATGCCCAGCAACCCATTCTATAAGACTCAGCATGAGAAGCTCCTGCAGTGACCAGCCACTTTGTTTTTACTGAGTCGATGTATTGTTTGGGGATATCGGTATAACGATTTACTACTGAGTGGTCTGCAATTATCTGACCATACTGAACTAAAGGCAGATGTATCAGAATGAGAAATAAAATTACTTTATGCATCCTGTGTAGTTTTTAGTTTTAGAAATCAAGAATATTGATTAATCAGGTAGATCTTTTTTTCCACCTCATAATTTTGGAAGTACCTGGTAAAACAGTACAATCATCCGGAATATTTGAAAAAACAGTAGCATTTGCACCTATAACAACATTGTTCCCAATTGTTATTTTCCCTATTACAACTGCTCCAGCATAAACTGTAACATTATCCTTTATTACCGGCGCACCATAATTTGTTGCTCCTCCAATAGTTACCTGATGATAAATTGTACAATTTTTCCCCAATGATTCAGGGCCGATTTCGGAAGCAACCCCATGAACGATAACGAAACCCTCACCAATGTTTTTTGAATGAATATGCAAGGATGACATCTGAGGGCAAATAAGGTTTAACAAAGAGGATAATGGACGGGTGCGGTAGTAGAATAAATTTCTATACTCCTTGCAAAACGTTAGTAAATATAGGAGACCTAAAGGGTCTTTGAATTCTTTTTCCATGTTCTTAAGACCTCTTTTAACATCAACACGGATAATTGATCTGTTTTTATGAAAATAATACATAATAAGGTGTGGAATACAACGAATCGAATTAAGCAATAATAGGATATATTCCTGAGGAGTTTGCATGGTTATTAAAATGATTGATAAATTGTAAAACTATTAAAATCTAAAGATATCACTTTGTAAGGTTCTTCGAAATCCTGTTTTCAATAAAGAATTCTCATTTCGAAAACTTATTCATAAAGGGAGTTAATCCATTTATGAAAAGTTCAATATGCGATAACCGCATAGTTTCATTAATACTAACTCTTGGCAGGGAGTGAAGTTGGGTGGCATGTTTCCTGAAGATATTTCCTTTTTCTGCTGTAAAAGCCATTTTTATATTACAATGACTAGCTATACTGTATTCTCTTTCACCAGCCTCCTCATGCGTACCAATTGGGTAGGCAAAGTATAAAACAGGCAATTTGATTTTATCTTCGATTATTTTTATTGAATTGGTAATTTCTTCGAATACCTTATCATCTGTCAGGCTTTTAAGCGAAAGGTGATTTACGGTATGCGCACCAATGGTTGCAAGTGGATGCCTGCTTAATTCAATTACCTGATCCCATGATAAAGTTAACTTTTCTGTAAGATCATACATTTTAATAGAACTGCCTTTGAAGATGGAATCCAATCTGCTGGTAATATCTGTATGGTTTCCATCGAGAATAAACCGACGGATTCGCCATAGAGCAAACTTTTTTTCACCAAGGGTTTTTGTACTGTAGAAATGCTTAGTAGTGTTAAATATAAACTCAGTTTTATCATTTTCCATTGCCAGTTTTTCCAACAGATACCACCAGAGAACTCCTTTACGATCAGGATAGGAAGTAGTTAGAAAAACAGTAAATGGTACATTATACTTTTCAAAGACAGGCAAGGCTTCTGTAAGGTTATCGGTATAACCGTCATCAAAAGTAAAAGAAACAAACCGTTTTATTTTTCCTTTGGCTGTTATTCGGTTATAACATTCGTCTAGAGTGATAATATCTATTTTTTTTGATTGAAAAAATTTAATTACACCTTCAAGATATTCAGGAGATACTTCCAATCCCCTGGTAATAATATAATCACTTTTACGAGATACCCTATGAAACATCAGAACATGGCCAATTCCTGAATAGAATGGTTTAAAAATCCTGTGTAATTGACTCCTTTGTACGATTTCAGCTTTGTTCATATCCGGCAAATATGCTTCATCTAAAATTTAATTTGGAAGTTTAATAATTGTCTCGATACCGGGTTAAAACCAGAATGTGACTTATACTTTCAGATACTTCTGAATTATTTTCAATATCGATTCTCTATCTTCATGAGACAAGTTGGAACCAGAAGGCAGGCAAAGACCTTTTGAAAATAAGTTTTCCGATACACCATTTAAAAATGAGGGGCAGGACTTAAAAACAGGCTGTATATGCATAGGTTTCCAGAGTGGTCGGGATTCAATATTGTATTTCTCAAGCTCCTTTTGCAACCCCATGTGGGAAATATCAGGATTAGAGTTTTCAATCAAAATTGTGGTTAGCCAACGATTTGAATAATATGTTTCATCTGGTTCTTCCAGAAAACTTATTCCTTTGATATGTTCGAGATTTTTTTTGTAGAAGGCATAATTATCTCTTCTCCCTTCAACCCGCTTATCGATGACCTCCATCTGACCTCGTCCAATCCCAGCCAAAATATTACTCATCCTGTAGTTATATCCAATCTGACTATGCTGATAGTGGGGTGCTGT
>CAYOLQ010000145.1:0-8086 GCA_964404825.1 uncultured Chitinophaga sp. | reverse complement strand
GGAATCTTACCTGAAGGGTCAGTTCCTAATGATTCGACTTCATTGTCGGTAAGGGCAACTTCCCAAATAGCAATTTCCGAGCAATTGATAATACCGTCATCGCCATCATCGTCCGCAAAAAGCAAGGTTAAATCGCTAAGTCCAAATCTTCCGTCAACATCCTGTCCCGGTGCATCCAGCCAGAGTTCTCCGTTCATATAGACTTTGAAAAAAGAACCATTCTTAACCGAAATAACCATTCTATACCAGGTGTTGGCTTCAATGGCATCCGTAGAATATCCGGTCTGAGCCGTTCCTATGGTGTTATCAGCCGCCTTGGTGAATAAGTCAGCATCCAGATTATTTGACCTTTCAGTCTGGTAGAATGCATGCCATGAATTAATTGCAGGCACTGAGAAATCAATCTGAATTGAATATTCATTTACCAGAGTATCCTCTCCATTAAGAGCTATTCCGTGAGCCATCGTAAGATAACTTCCTAATCCAATCTGAGTGGCCAGATTAGCTGAGGAAGGACCCGGTACCGATGTCTGTGTACCAACCAGAACCAAAGGATCTCCAACTTCGGCTTTCAGCAAATTTGCAGCGTCGTCGAATTTCCAGTGGCCCATTTTTGTTCTTACCCTTGTTCTTGCGCCGGTTGCATCACCCAGCTGGTTTACCTGTACTTCATCAAGAGCAACATCCCATAAACCTACTTCAGAACAAACAATTGCGCCATCATCACCATCATTATCCCCAAATAAAATAAGTGCGCTTTCCAGGGCAAACCGGCTATCGATAGTCTGAGTCAGATTTTCCAGCCATAAATTTCCATCTATATAAACCCTGAAAAACTCCCCGTTCTTTACTGAAACAATCATTCGGTACCAGGTGTTGGCAGAAATTCCTTTGGTTGAATAGCCGGTTGCACCTACTCCGATGGTATTGCTTGAATTATTTGTAAAAAGCTCAGCATCACCAGAGTTCGCTGTTTCCGTCTGGTAAAAAGCGTGCCAAATGCCAATTTCCGGTACGGAAAAATCGATTTGAAGAGTGTACTCATTTACCATGGAACCACCTCCGCTGGCTGTCAATCCATGTGTCATGCTGAGGTAGTTGCCAACATCAAGCCGGGTTGCATTATTTCCTGCAACCGGACCTGCAACTGCTGTCTGAATTCCTACCAGATCAAGAGGAACGCCGATTTCAGCTTTTACCAGATTCGCTGCATCATCAAATTTCCACCATCCTACCCTATCCGGGAGCTGTGCATTTGCCGTAAAACTTACGAGCAAAAATAAAACGACAATTGAAAGTGTCTGACTTGTTTTCATAATGTTTGTTTTAGTTAAGTAACACTATATTTAGAAATCATTAATTGCATTTTCTGTTCCGGATAACATGTATATGCTTTTTCCAGAAACATCGGAAATCTGAAAATCAGGTTTGCCTGATTTTGTAATTGTATTTGGAAAGGTTGTGGAATTTTGAAAGAGTTTTTCAACCAGCATCTTTTCATATGAAGTAAAAAAACAGACATGACGTTCTCTTTTCCAAAATGCGAATATATCCATTTTTTGGCTATAAAGTCCAATTTATGTTTTCGGACATTTATAGTCAAAACTTTAGTGCAGAGATTATTGCCTTAAAACCAGAATGACTGACAGGAATTTTCATACCACAATTATCTGCCGGTACATGATCCCTTGAAACAGTATTTGTATATTTGCGCATCTATAAAAAACGTATGTCTGATTACTCTAAACTTATTGCCTCCAGATTGAAACTGGGCGAAAAAGAAGTTTCAAATCTTATTGAACTGCTCGAACAGGGAGCAACCATTCCATTTATAAGTCGGTACCGGAAAGAAATGACCGGAAGTATGGATGAGGTGCAGGTTGGAGATGTGAAAGATGAACTGAACCGTCTGAAGGATCTCGATAAAAGGAAAGAAGCAATTCTCAAGTCAGTTGATGAGCAGGGAAAACTTACTCCCGATCTGAAAAACAGGATTGAAGCATGTACCACAATGACTGATCTTGAGGATGTTTACCTTCCCTACAAACCCAAAAAGAAAACCCGCGCCAGCATAGCACGCGAGAAAGGCCTTGAACCCCTGGCGGCAATTGTAATGAAGCAGAAAGAAATGGATATCATGGCAAAGGCTGCAACATTTATCAACGATAAGGTGGCGGATGCAGAGGAGGCATTGCAGGGGGCACGGGATATTATTGCCGAATGGGTGAGTGAAAATCAGAAAGCCAGAAATCTTGTAAGGTTTCATTTCGATAAATCGGCACTAATCAGCTCAAAAGTTGTTAAAGGCAAAGAAACGGAAGGCGAAAAATTCACCGACTATTTTGCGTTTTCAGAACCATTAAAAAGATGTCCGTCACACCGAATTCTGGCAGTTTTACGGGGAGTTGAAGAAGGGTTTTTAAAAATATCCATCGAACCCGAAGAAGAATCTGTACTTGAATCTCTCAACGGTATGTTTCTTCAGGGACATTACGATGTGTCGCAGCAGGTTGAAATGGCCGTTAAAGATTCATATAAACGTTTGCTTTCCCCATCCATTGAAAATGAGTTTAAAGCATTATACAAGGAGAAGGCCGATATTGAAGCAATCCGTGTATTTGCCGAAAATCTGCGCCAGCTCCTTTTATCTTCTCCGCTTGGGCAAAAAGCTGTTATGGGGATCGACCCAGGGTATCGCACTGGCTGCAAAGTGGTTTGTCTCGACAAGCAGGGTAACCTGATCCATAATGCCACCATCTATCCGCACCCGCCTCAGGATGATAAAACGGGCAGTATGAAGAAAATCGATACACTCGTCGAACAGTATAAAATTGAAGCTATTGCAATAGGAAATGGAACAGCATCGCGTGAAACAGAGCATTTTATTAAGAAAATCCGCTTCAACCGCGACATTCAGGTATTTGTGGTATCGGAAGCCGGCGCATCAATTTATTCTGCCTCCAAAGTAGCCCGTGATGAATTTCCCGATTATGATGTAACCGTCAGGGGAGCCGTATCTATTGGCCGGCGGTTGATGGATCCACTGGCTGAGCTCGTAAAGATAGATCCGAAATCGATCGGAGTCGGACAATACCAGCACGATGTTGATCAGGGGAAACTCAAGGAAAGTCTCGATCAGGTTGTGGAAAGTTGTGTAAACCTCGTGGGAGTGGATGTAAACACTGCGAGCAGGCATTTATTAACCTATGTTTCCGGACTTGGTCCCGTACTTGCTCAGAATATCGTTGATTACCGCAAAGAAAACGGCGCATTCCATAGTCGTAAATCACTTATGAAAGTACCCCGTATGGGTGAAAAAGCTTTTGAGCAGGCTGCCGGATTTCTCAGAGTAAACCCTGCAGAAAATCCTCTCGATAACTCTGCTGTGCACCCCGAAAGCTATCATATTGTTGAGAAAATGGCCACCGACACGGGCAGCAGTGTATCAGAACTAATTGCGAAAAAAGAGTTCACCGCCAAAATTGATATACATAAATATATAACCGAAAAAGTTGGTATTCCTACTCTCAAGGATATCATCGATGAACTATCCAAACCCGGACGCGATCCCCGCTCAAAAATTGAAGTATTTGAATTTGCTTCCGATGTTTTCACCATTAACGACTTAAAACCAGGAATGGTAATTCCCGGAATAGTTACAAACATTACCAACTTTGGGGCATTTGTAGATGTAGGCGTTAAACAGGACGGGCTGGTTCATATATCTCAGATTGCAAACCGGTTTATAAAAGATCCAAACGAAGTGGTGAAACTGCATCAGCATGTAAAGGTAAAAGTATTGGAAGTGGATGCTGCCCGAAAACGTATTCAGTTATCGATGAAGGAGGCCTGAAATTTTGCATATCTGAAAATTGTTTTACATTTGAGGGCTTTTTGCTATAGGTTGTTATCGTCCAGGTACTGATTTTGAGGTACATAACAACGAATTGATTGAACATTTACTCGTTCGTGTTGTTTCTAAACTAAAAATTAACTTGATGGGATCCGAAGAGAAAATAACCACATTAAACGGAAATCTATATTACCAGATTTTTGTATCCGGGGCAAATAAAATACTCGAAAACCAGAAACTTCTGAACAAAATTAATGTTTTTCCTGTTCGCGATGCGGATACAGGAACAAATCTGGCTTCCACCCTCAGGGCCGTTATTGATAATGCCCGCCCCTCCGATTCATACAAAGCAACCGCCAATTCCATTGCCATTGCGGCTCTCAACGGGGCAAGAGGAAACTCAGGTGTTATTTTCGCCCAGTTTCTTTACGGAATGAGCATAGAAGCAAGTGATGATAAACACATAACCATTGACGATTTCGTTGACAGTATTAAGCGCTCTGTAAGCTATATTTACAGCGCTATTGCCAATCCCGTTGAAGGAACGATGCTGACGGTAATAAGGGAATGGGCCGATTTTATTCACTCCCAGAAAGGAAACATAGATGATTTTAAAAATCTCTTCAAGCATTCCTACGAAATTGCCCTGAAATCGCTTGCCGAAACAACTCAGAAACTTAAAATTCTCTCAATTGCCAATGTAGTTGATGCAGGCGCAAAAGGCTTCGTTCTTTTCCTGGAGGGAATTATTGAAGGTTTCCGCAAAACCCTGCTGCATGAGGAAATTATTGCCCGTCATGATGAAATAGATCAGACAGCCCTTGGAAATATAGAACACGAAAAATCGGAATTCAGATATTGCACAGAGGCCCTTATTCACGGAATAAATATTGATCATAAAGAAGTGAAATCCCTGATAGCCGACATGGGCGATTCGCTGGTAATAGCCGGTTCCGATAAGATGGTGCGTCTTCACATGCATACCGATGAACCTCATATTGTTCTGGAACGACTCCGGAAATTCGGAAAAATCCATTATCAGAAAGCCGATGACATGAAAAAGCAGCAGGATGCCATGTATTCGCGGAATTGGAAAATAGCCCTTGTTACTGACTCTACAAGCGACTTATCTGAAGAACTGATGGAAAAGTACCAGATTTTTATGGTCCCTCTGAATGTGCATTTCGGTGAAAGTCAGTATCTCGATAAAGTAACCCTTCAGCCGAATCAGTTTTATAAACTGACAAAGAGCGAAAAGCATTCACCTTCCACAAGTCAGCCCAATGAATCGACCTTTCTGAATATGTACTCGCATCTTGCAAGTCATTACGATTCAATAATATCGGTTCATGTATCCGAGACATTCAGCGGTACTATCCGAAACGCCCGCAATGCTGCTGAAAGGATTAGCAGGGAATTCGGGAAAACAATTTCAATAATCGATTCCCGGCAGGTTTCCGGACCCCTTGGACTTCTTACACTTCGCGTTGCTCAGGCCATTGAAGACGGAATGAAACATGAAGATATTGTTTCAAAAGCGGAAGAGTGGAAAAAGAATGCCAAGGTATATGTGAGCGTTAAAACACTTAAATATATGATCCGGGGTGGCAGGGTAAGCAAAACAAAAGGATTGGTAGCCAGCCTCTTCAATATTCTTCCCATAATATCAATAACGGAAGAAGGAAAATCTATTTTGTTCGATAAGGCTTTTAGTCAAAAAGCCAATATGAAGAAAGTAATCACTCACACCCGCGAATTTCTGAAAGGGAGAAAAATACGCGATTACATCATCATGCATGCCGAAGATGAGGAAAATGCCGAATGGATGAGGAAAGAAATGGAAATCCTGACAGGTATCCAACCGGTTTCCATTGTGAGTATTTCTCCTGTAGTTGGTGTTAATGCGGGGGAAGGAACCGTAGCACTTGCTTTAATGGCAGAATAATATTTCTCAGATGATCCAGATTTTTTCTACCGCTGCAATAAGCATTTTCGTGTATATGGTTATTGTTTATCTGATTGCCCAGTGGGTAAGGAACAATTCTATTGTTGATACCGGATGGGGCCTTGGATTTGTGATTACTACCCTGGTTCTTATATTCGCGTCAGAGAAAATTTTCCCTTCCATGCTCATTTTAAGTCTGATGGTTCTTATCTGGGGAGTTCGGTTAAGCTTTTACATATATATGCGAAACCTGGGTAAACCTGAGGATTTCCGCTATGCAAACTGGAGGAAGGAATGGGGAAAACGCCAGCCCCTTATTGCCTTCTTCAAGGTTTTTATGTTACAGGGATTCATAATGTGGCTGGTGGCACTTCCCATTATGTTTGTTTTCATCCGCCATTCCGGTTTTCCTCCTGTTTATGGCTATTCCGGAGTTCTGATTTTCTTATTTGGATTAATTTTCGAGGGAGTTGCTGATGCTCAGATGAAACATTTCAAAGCCGATCCAAGGAACAAAGGACAGATTATCACAACCGGCTTATGGAAATACAGCAGACACCCGAATTACTTCGGAGAAGCTCTGCTTTGGTGGGGAATAGGAATTTATGCTTTGTCTGTTTCAGGATTCTGGTTAAGCTTAATCAGTCCTCTTTTAATAAGCCTTCTGCTCCGGTATGTATCGGGTGTTCCCATGCTGGAAGAAAAATATAAAAACCGGGCTGATTTTCGCGAATATGCCTCAAAAACTCCAGTTTTTGTTCCTTTGGTTGGTAAGAAAACAATATCTTAGTACTTCCGGCAACAAAAATTTATTAGATTTGTTAACGGAAGTAGTTATTATCAATATTATATTCCTCTTTACAACTCAACCTAATTAGACTCCTATGAAAGTAAGTTTTTTTAGAAGAATATTAACCGGAACGTTAACGGGAACAGCAGTTCTACTTGCAGCCGGTTGTACAAACAAAGCAGATATTATGGCTCCCCAGGCAAAAAAAATCCCACATGAATTAAGTTTACACGGCGATACACGTACCGATAATTACTATTGGCTGAGGGAACGTGAGAATCCGGAGGTTATTAAATACCTTGAAGATGAAAATAGTTACCTGGATGCAAAAATGGAAAAGACTCAAAAGCTCCAGGAAGATCTCTTTAATGAAATTGTTGGCAGAATAAAACAAACCGATATTTCGGTACCCTATAAGTACGATGGATACTGGTATTTTACCCGTTATGAGGAAGGTAAAGAATATCCCATTCATTCCAGGAAAAAAGAAAGCATGGACGCTGCGGAGGAAATCATGCTCAATGTGAACGAAATGGCCAGGGGTTTTAAGTTCTTTCAGGTTGCCGGAACATCCGTTAGTCCGGATAATAAAATGATTGCATATGGTGTAGACACCGTGTCCCGCCGCATTTATACCCTGTATTTCAAAAATCTTGAAACAGGCGAAATGATTCAGGATATTATCCCTCAATTCTCCGGCAGTATGGCCTGGGGAAACGATAATAAAACAATTTTCTATGCACGTAAAGATGAAGGGACACTAAGACCTTATCAGATTTTCAGGCATGTTCTCGGAACTGATCCCGCTAAAGATGAACTGATCTATGAAGAAACCGACGAAACTTACGCCTGCGGTGTGTATAAAAGTAAATCGAAAAAATATATTATGCTTGGCAGCTACGCCAAAATGTCTACCGAATACCAGTTTCTGGATGCCGATAAGCCTTCAGGAAAATTCAGTATTTTTAATCCAAGGGAAAAAAATCTTGAGTATGATGTAAACCATTACGGTGATAAGTTTTACGTAGTCACCAATCTGGATGCAAAAAACTTCCGACTTATGGAAACACCGGTAAGTAAAACAGCACGGAAAAACTGGGTGGAAGTTATACCTCACCGTGAAGATGTTTTGCTCGAAGGAATCGACATTTTCAAGGATTTTATGGTTGTATCGGAAAGAAAAGAAGGTCTCACCCGGCTCCGTATCATTAACTGGAACGATAAAAAGGATGAGCATTACCTCGATTTCGGTGAGGAGGCTTACCTTGCATACACATCCGTGAATCCGGAGTTTGAAACTGAAATTTTGCGTTACGGATATACCTCTCTGACCACTCCCAATTCGGTTTTCGATTACAATATGAAATCCCGCGAAAAAAGCCTGCTGAAACAGGAAGAAGTAATCGGATCCTTCAAATCAGACGAATACGAAACCAAAAGATTATATGCAATTGCCGGCGACAGCATGGGACGCTGCCAGGAAGCGCGACGCAGGCGG
>CAYOLQ010000144.1:0-8187 GCA_964404825.1 uncultured Chitinophaga sp. | reverse complement strand
GATACTGCTCCAGTAGTTAACTGCAAGTCCTGCAAGATAAGCAGCCCCCAAAGAAGTTGTCTCAGTAATTATGGGTCTCACTACGTTTGTTTGCAACAAATCAGCCTGAAACTGCATAAGGTTGTTGTTAATAGTTGCTCCGCCATCAACCCTCAGCTCTTTAATTTTAATACCGGAGTCGTTTTGCATGGCAAATAAAACATCGAGTGTCTGATATGCAATACTATCGAGTGCTGCCCGGGCAATATGAGATGCTGTTGATCCCCTGGTTAATCCAAATATTGTACCGCGTGCATGCTGATTCCAATGTGGAGATCCGAGTCCGGCAAATGCAGGAATAAAATAAACTCCATCGCTGTCTTTGACTTTTGCAGCCAGTTTTTCAATATCGGCCGATTTCCTGATAATTCCCAATCCATCGCGAAGCCACTGAACCACGGCTCCAGCTATGAAAATACTTCCTTCCAGAGCATATGTAGTTTCATTCCCTACTTTCCAGGCAATAGTTGTGAGCAGCCTGCTTTTTGATTCAATGGGTTTATTCCCAATGTTCATCATCATGAAACAACCCGTTCCGTATGTATTTTTAACCATTCCCGGGTCTATACACATTTGACCGAAAAGTGCTGCCTGTTGATCGCCGGCAATTCCGGCAATTGGAACTTCAGAAGCAAACTGGCCAACTGTTTTTCCATACAATTCACTGGAGGATCTGACTTCAGGGAGCATTTTCAACGGGATATTAAAAAGTTTAAGTAATTCTACATCCCATTGCAAATTATGAATATTAAAGAGCATTGTTCGTGAAGCATTTGAAACATCAGTAATATGTAAGCCTCCTCTGGTAAGATTCCATACAAGCCAGGAATCAATGGTTCCGAATGCCAGCTCACCATCTTCCGCCATTCTGCGGGCTCCGTGAACATTATCAAGGATCCAGCGAAGCTTAGTAGCAGAAAAGTAGGAATCGATTATGAGACCTGTTTTTTCAAGAATCATTTTGCCAAATCCCTCATCCTTGAGCTGATCGCAGTATTCTGATGTGCGTCGGTCCTGCCAGACAATAGCGTTATACACAGTTTTACCGGTTTTCCTGTTCCAGACAACAGTAGTTTCTCTCTGATTTGTAATTCCGATAGCTTCAATTTCAGAACTCTCCAGACCTGCTTTAATTATTGCTTCCAAAGCAACGCCAGCCTGTGATGACCATATTTCTTCCGGATCATGCTCCACCCATCCGGGTTTGGGATAAATCTGTGAAAACTCTTTTTGTGCGTGTGAAACAGGTTGCCCATCCTTATTATAAACAATTGCACGGGAGCTTGTTGTTCCCTGATCGAGAGCAAGAATAAATTTTTTCATCAGAACAGGTTATATTAATGAGATAAATTGCTTCAGATATAATTCTTAACCAGCACTTTAAAGGTTTCCAACTGTTCCTTTTGCCATTTTAAATCGTGTCCAAGTTCTGTTGCCATAATAGCCGCAACTTCCTGAGCCATTTCCAAACTGGCGCCCGCATTTAAAAACAGGGCCCTGGTTCTTCTGGCAAGGATGTCATCCAGATTTACCGGCATTTCATTTCTGCATATCCAGGTTATTTCTCCCCTTGTGAAGGGAAGAGCCGGAACTATAGTCGATCCCAATTCCGGACGTTCATCAATCATATTTATTATCGAAGTCATTCCGTCACCATATATATGAAGCCTGTTCGATAAATCTATGTTTTCATGATGCAAAAACTTCAGATCAGTGGTTTTACACTTTGTTTTATGGAGTAAACCGGCTTTAACTGCGCGATTGACAGTTTCTTCCGCCATTATCCTGTATGTTGTCCATTTTCCCCCGACAATAGTTAAAAGTTTTGAAGGGGACAGGATAATTTTATGTCTGCGGGATACTTCTTTTGTTGATTCAGTTTTATCCGGATTTAAAGCTAAAGGTCGTAACCCGGCAAAAACGCTGAGTATGTCTGATTTCCGGGGAGGATTTTTCAGATACTTCCCTGCTGTTGTGAGGATAAAATTAATTTCCGGTTCAGTTGCAACAGGTTCAAGACTGATATTATCGATTGGAGTATCAGTTGTGCCTACTACAATCTTATCATACCACGGGATTGCAAACAGAACCCTGCCATCATCGGTTTTAGGTATCATTAACGCACAATTGCTCTGCATGAAAGATTTATCCAGAACAATATGGACTCCCTGACTTGGTCGGATAGATTTAACTGATTTGGGGTTATCCAATCTGGCTATTTCATCGGCAAATATACCCGTGGCATTTATTACCAATCCTGCATTTATACTATACTCTTTACCTGAAATCAGGTCCCTTGCCACAAGTCCCGTTACCTTACCTTTTTCACTTTTAAGCAGTTTGGTTGCTTTAAAATAATTCAGAAGCAAACCTCCCTGTTCTCTGCAGACCTTTACTAATGCGAATGCCAAGCGGGAATCATCGAATTGTCCATCGTGGTAAACAACTCCTCCTTTCAAACCTTTTGATTTCAATAACGGTAAACGAATAAGGGTTTCAGACAGGGTAATAAAATGAGATTTTCCCAGGCTTAACCGTCCTGCAAGAATGTCGTAGAACTTGAGTCCAATTGTATACAATAAAACCTCCCAAAAGGAATAAACGGGTATGACAAACTCCTGATTGAATGTAAGATGAGGAGCGTTTTTAAGTAAAATTCCCCGCTCCTTCAATGCTTCAATAACAAGGAACAGGTCTCCCTTTGCCATATACCTTACACCCCCGTGAACCAGTTTAGTACTTCTTGATGAGGTGCCAGATGCAAAATCTGCTTGTTCGAGCAAAAGGGTTTTATATCCTCTGGAGGCACTGTCAACTGCAATACCCAAGCCGGTTGAACCTCCCCCGATAACAATAACATCCCAGACAGTTGTTAACTGATTTTCAAGTTCTTTAATAAGTTCAGTGCGATTCATAATTATAATGGATAGGATGTTAACGTGACGGATTTAAAAATTAATTATGAATATTTCTGTTGGGTTAAGACTTCAGATTATAAAAATACAATAAAAAAGTATCTTTATTATACTTAAAAACACATACTTGTCTGATAATTCAATTTTGTCTGCTCTTGCATTTCGTTAATAATCACAACCTTAACTAAATTTATAGTTTTTAAACTAAGTTTTTAGTTTACAAACTAATTATTTAGTTTACATTTGAGCAGAATATCTATCCAAAGCGGAAACTAATGAAAGAATTAACAAAAGCAGAAGAGCAGGTGATGCAAATACTCTGGGAGATTGAAAAGGGATTTATAAAGGATATCATTTCGAAGATTGAAGAACCTAAACCTGCGTATAATACCATTTCGACTATTGTCAGAATTCTTGAAACAAAGGGATTTATCGGACATAAAGAATATGGGAAATCTCATCGTTATTATCCATTGATAAAGAAGAAAGATTATTCCCGGGAAAGGATGGATGAGATGGTTAAGAACTATTTTGGTAATTCTGCGAGTCAGGTAGTATCATTTTTTGCGAAAAACAAGAAAATGGATATGAAAGAGGCGGACGAAATCATAAAGTTGCTTCAGGAATTAAAAGGGAAAAATCATGAATGAATTCATTATTTATGTATTGAAATCGGTATTAGCACTAGGACTATTTGCCCTTGTTTACCGGCTTGTGTTTATAAATGAAGGAAATTTTATAAACAGAAGAATCTATCTCTTATTTTCTGTAAATCTGGCCATGATCCTCCCCTTCTTTACTTTTTATTTTCCTGCAATTAATAATGGTATTCCCGGAGTAGTGCTTGATGAAATAACCGTATATAGCAACGGCATAAGGTTAATAAGGGAAACCTCTGTATTCCCGGTAGTTAAGGTTTTAAAACTGCTATATTTAATAATTGCCGGATTGCTTGTCTTCAGAGTACTTTTCCATATGACAGGAATTCTCATAAAAACCAAAAGAGTTATTGCAGATGAAAATGAAGGAATTAAACTATATCTTCTTAAAGACAAGAATATCAGTTATTCATTTTTCAGGAATGTTTTCATTGGGCAGACATCCAACCAGCAGGAGCAGGAGAGAATCTTAGAACATGAAAAGGTTCATGCAAAACAACTGCATTCTGTTGATGTAATCCATACTGAATTTCTGGCCGCCATTTTCTGGTTTAATCCACTAATCTGGTGGTTCCGAAATGAATTGAAAAATGTACATGAATATCTTGCCGATCAAGGTGCACTTGAGAAAGGCTTTGACAGAAAGCTTTACCAAATCACCCTTTTAGAACACTTAATTGGAAGCGCTTCAATCTCTATAACAAACAATTTTAATTATTCATTAATCAAAAACAGAATCGCCATGATGAACAAAGAAAAAAAAGGTAAAAAGAATACATGGAAAGTATTCCTTATACTACCTGTAAGCATAATGATTGCTTTTGCATTTGCTTGCACAGAGAAAAGTCCGTCAGTTACAACAGAGGTAACTCCACAAATGTCCGCAATAAATACGGCATATTATGAAGCCGATCAAATGCCTGTTTTTCCGGGAGGGAATGATGCTCTGATTAATTATATTGCAACGAATGTAAACTACCCTCAGGAGGCAATTTCGAAACAAGTGCAAGGTAAAGTGTTTGTCCAGTTTGTTGTTGACAAAACAGGCAAAATTGTAACAAGCCCGGATGATTTCAAAGTGTATGATAAAGATAAAAAAGAGAAAACCATTCTTGGTGCTGTTACAGTCATAGGATATAAACCAGCACAGGGAAGTCCGGTTGAGAATGTGGAACAATATGTCGAGCTCCTTCAAAAAGAAGCCGTGAGAGTTGTTTCGTCACTCCCTGCATTCGAAAAACCAGGCATGCATAATGGGGCTCCTGTAGCAGTTGTATTTACAATTCCAATAAATTTTGCCCTTCAATAGATTAAAGGTGATGGGGTGACGGAGTGGATAACAGGGTGACGAAAGTAACGAGGTGACGGGATGACGGGGTTTCATTTGACTGAATGAGAATATAGAAACTTGAAGTCGCAAATTGCGACTTCAAGTTGGGGAGGACGAAGGGTTTCCATATTCAGAAGATTCAGAACTTAAGGTTTAAGCCCGTCATTACATTGATTCCCGGCATCGGATAGCCAAAGTTTATTTCGTATTCCTCGTTTAAAATATTTTTTGCAGAAATATATAGTTCAGCCCACTTTAAAGGTCTGTATTTAATCCCTGCATTTAATAAGAAGTAATCTTCAACAACTGCATCCTGAACCGGAAATGTACTTACAAGTCTTGAATATAATCCTCCAATGTAGCTTCCCTGCAGGATAAAGCTATATTTTTCCACTCGGTAATTAATTCCGGCAAACAATTGGTTTTCAGGTGCACCAAGTCTTGGTGACTTCATATTGAGATAACTGTATGTAATTTCAGATTTCAGGTTTTTAAGAAGATGAATCCGGGTATCTATTTCGAAGCCTTTGTGTGTAAATGAGCCGGAATTTGCTCTTTTCATTGGGGGAGGTGGAGCATCGTTTGGAATTACTTCAATTGCATTTTTCCCTTCTAGCCAGAAAAGACTAAAATCAGCCGAGACTCTGTTTTTAAAAAGGGATTGTGCCAATCCGATTTCATAGTTCATAATACTTTCCGGTTTAAGGTTCGGGTTAGGAAGGAAAAGATATGTCTCCATAACCAAAGGACTTCTGAATCCCTTGCCCACGGAAGCCTTCAAGTTTGAATTGGCACTTAAATTATATGCAACTCCGGCTTGTGGAACAAGTTCATTCCCGTAATTGGAGTTATTTTCAACTCTTAATCCAGCGCTGACAGAGAGTTTATTAATATTCTGTCGGGCGAAAATATAGCCGGCCATTTCATTTATTGAAACCCAGGTATCCTTATATTCATTTGGGATATTATTACCCCTTCCCCCGAAGTTCTTAAAATCAGCTCCCAGCGTGATTGTGCTGCCTTCAAATAATTTCAGTCCTTCATACAATGAAAAACCATAATTTGCATCCGTTGAAATCTATCCATCTGAGAGAGAATGCTCACCGTAATTAACAAAGCTGGTCAACCCACCCTCAATCCGATCGTAAACGTTTTTTAAAGAAAAGGAGGCTTTTCCTCTTAGAATATCGGCGGTAAAAGATTTGGGGTTACTTTCCATTCCAGGATCAATACTATATAATTTAGCAACATTATAATCAGCACTAACTGAAATGTTTCTATTAAGCTGGTATCCGGCTTTAATGTAGGCATTGTCAATTTTGAAGCTGGAACTGTCGCGATGTCCATCTGTCTGATCGTGGTTATATGATAAGAACATTGAGAAATTATTCTTCTTAAAACCCAAATTAGCCATATATTTCAATGTATTAAAAGAGCCATATCCGACTCCTGCCTCACCCGTAATTCCGTCTTTTTCAGGTTTCTTTGTAATAAAATTTATCGCACCACCCATTGCATTGGATCCATAAAGAATTGAAGCTGGGCCTTTAATAATTTCAACTTTCTCGAGATCTGAAGAAACGTATGAATTTGGTAGGGGATGCCCAAATAAACCCATAAATTGAGGACTTCCATCAACAAGCACAAGAACTCCGGTATTTGGAGCGCCAGAAACTCCACGTATGCTTACCTGTCCGGCTGAATTTGGACCAACACTAAAGCCAATTACTCCTCTTTCGGTAACGAAAACTCCAGGTACTCTCGAACTAATAGTTGTAAGTGCAGTTGTTTCATTTATTTCATTCATATCCTCCTTTGAAACCACTGAGATATTTACAGGCATGTTCTTCCTGGAAATTTCAACTTTAGATCCGGTTACAACTACTTCATCAATTGTAAGAGTATCATTTACTGACTGCGCAAAACCAGAGGTAAATGCTCCAAAAAACATAGTAATCAGTATATTTCGGGAAAAATGTTTCTTCATTTTAAAAAGAATATGTGTTACTAATAAATATTTCGTGTTACCTATTGAGAAAAAAATATTAAAATCAATCAGTACCGCTCATTACCAGTTCGCTGTGTTTAATGCCTTTTAGGGCTTTAAATTTATTAGCTAGATTGGTTATTTTACCAGCAGTTCCTTTAACTGCAATTACTTCGATACAGCTGTGATCATCAATGTGAATGTGCTGACCTGAGAGTATAAGGCAATGGTATTCATGTTGAAGGCGGTTAACTTTTGCATGAAGCTCGCGGATATGGTGATCGTAGGTAATTACAATTGCGCCGGTAACCTCCTGATCCTTGCTCCATTTTTCCTCAACAATACTTTTCTTAATGAGGAAACGGATGGCCTGAGATCGATTGGTGAACTTATTATGATTCACCATTTTATCGAGCTCTTCCAATAGATTTGATTCGAGTGAAACTCCAAATCTTTTAAGCGACATCGTGTTACTAATTAAATAATCGTGTCACAAACATAGAGAAATTATTCATAAACCACAAATCTATTTACGAAAGTGGCACGTTTGAGAAATCGTGAAATTTGATTTTTTTCAGAGAATATCCATTTCATCCAGTAGGAATCCTGCATTTGCATATTTATCTATAATGAAAAGGATATATCGTATATCAACTGAGATATTCCGGCAAATGGATACGTCGTAATAGATATCGCTCATTGTTCCTTCCCAGTTCCGGTCAAAATTAACACCAATAAGCTCCCCATTTGCATTCAGGATTGGGCTGCCGGAGTTCCCCCCTGATGTATGATTTGAAGCAGCGAAGCAAACAGGAATCTCTCCGTTTTCATCTGCCCATTTGCCATAATCTTTTTTTGTGTACAACTCGATTAACCTTGGTGGAAGAGAGTAATTAACTGTATCGGAATGATACTTCTCCATAACTCCTGTAAGATTTGTAGCATACTCATAAATAATTCCGTCCGAAGGTTTATACCCTTCCACTTTGCCATAAGCTACGCGCATAGTAAAATTTGCATCGGGATAAAACACTTTGTCCTTCTGCATTTCTCTTAAACCCCGGATATAGGTACGATATAAAATCTGCATCTCGGAATTAATCGCATTATAGTATGGAACTACCTGGTTAAAGTATATGTCAGAATACGACTTAAATAGTATCATTACTGGATCTTTAAGAATTCGCTTATTTACTTTCTGGCTATTCTCAGGGAATTGATCCAGCAGAGCAATCAGCGCATCCTGCTTATTAAATA
>CAYOLQ010000143.1:0-8206 GCA_964404825.1 uncultured Chitinophaga sp. | reverse complement strand
CATTTTTTGCTCTGACTATAAAGGTATATGAGCCTTCATGAAGATTTGAATAAGTAACCTTAGTATCGGCCTGCCATGGTCCGAAATTCTTATCCTGACCGATTAGCTCAACTGAATAAAGTGTTTTTTCCTGACCTTCAAAAAAGGGTGCGGCAAAACTAAAGCTGAGCGTATTAAATTTATAACCGAGGACAGGAACATCATTCTTTGCGTCGTATTCACCGGATGAATTTCCGAAATAAAGCACTGAATCCCCTGTGCAGCTAACCCGGGTAATGAGTGATTTAAAGCCAATCTCATAATCTTTTGCTTTTTTCTCATCAAAACGGATCAGTCCGTCATCTCCGCCAATCCAGCATATGCCCTCATCCTCATGAAAAAATACATTAGCCTTACCAATATCCGTTATAGTGAAAGCCCGGCTATTCCATTCCAGTTTATCTCCCTTTTCAAAATATCCTGATTCTCCATTCAGATTTGCATAGATTCTGTCAGAAGTTTCTTCAGTAGTGTACACTGGGATCCCCAAAAGATTAAGAGAACTATCAGGAACATAGAAATCAAAATAACCTCTGCTGAATTCAGGAAGGTTCTTTAGTGAATCGGGTAGCTGCTGTTTTAAAATTTCCTCATCAATAAACTCAAGAAGTCCCTGATGTTGGGAGAAGACAAGCTTATTATTCATACTAAGAGGAATAGCCCAGGTATTGTCTTCAAGCCCATCAACCGAATCGTACTTATCAATAACATAATCCGACATATTATTCAATTTCAATCGAATGACACCCTCCAGAGCTGTGCCCAGCCATAATACCTTTCCCGGGCTTTCGAAATCCTCCTGCATACGAATAACATTTTCTGTTATCTCAGGAATATCCATAAGTTTTTTCCACATACCGGAATATCTGTAAAGCCTTAATCCCATCCCTCCCGATACAAATAAAATTCCGGAGGTTTCAGAAAAATAAACCGAACTGATGGAATTCCGGTCAAGTAGATGGCTGGTATTATTTCTGATTTCAAAAAGTCCATATTGCGTTCCCGCCAGCAAAGTACCTTCGGCAGCACAGAGTGCTCTGATCTCCCTTTTAAAATCGGAAAAAAGTTCAAAACCGGTTGTTGAAACAAGATTAATTTCTTTCTGAACAAACAGACCTTCTGTGGTTCCGACAAACAGCCTGCCTTCGAATCGCTGAATTGCGCTGATATTTCCGGATATTCCCGACTCCTGACCATAAACAGAGACCGGTGAAGAGTCCCGGATCTGAGCAATCCCATTATCGAGCCCGGCCCATATATTCCCCTGATAATCCTGCAATAAAGACAAAACCCCATTAACTTTCAAACCATTATCCTTGTTGATCTGAGAAAGAATATTGAAATTCTCATCGGTAATAATTATTCCTGCAGACAGGGTATTTAATGCAATGCGATTCTCAGAAATCTTTATAGCACCATAAATTCCTGCATTTCTGAACACACCGGGATTGTCTGTCAGAAGGGGTGTTGTTTTGAAACTATTCCTGTCTGCCAGCCAGAATCCATCTTCCCTGCTGATTATTATAATTTTTTGGGGATCGGATGCCGGAAGTATTTCAGTTATTCCAATATCCTTAAAGAACTCTCCCCCCAATATCCTTTCCAGAATACCCCCGCTAAGGCGCATCAATCCAATTTCTCTTTGTCTGACATACAACTCGTTATTTACGAGAAAAGAAAGATGGAATGAAGTCTCGGGTAAAATTGTTGTTATACGATTATCGGAAAAAAGGAAAACTGCTTTTTCTGACTGAAATACAAGCTTATTTTCAAATGCGAAAACCCTGTTAATGTTTCCGAAAGATTTCTGACTGTCTTCCAGATTATCGCTAAGGGAGATATATACAAGTTTTCCCGACATGTCAGGAGAAAGATACCCGAATTCATTCTGTGACCCGACATAAATGAGGTTATCATCACCTAGTGCAAGTGATTTCACCCATGCACCCTGCTGTTTTACAGGGATATACTCCCAGCTAACCCCGTCGTATTTCAGAACACCACCTGCATTTCCAAAGTAAAGAATTCCGTTTTTATCCTGCACGGCTGCCCAGTTTGCAGCTTCGCGACCTTTGCCGTAGTCTCTTGCTGAAAAATAGCTGATTTGATGTCTAACCTGCTGGGAAAACCCATTCAGGATGCTCATTACAAATAAAAACAATATGAAAATTCTCTTCATTGGCAGGCAAGGTAAAACGTTCGGGTTCTATTTCAAATTAAGGTTACTACTTCTCTTTAAGATTAAAATTCAGCAAAAGCCATTCCTTAAGGTTTCCTTCATCAGGTTTGCCGTAAAAATCATTAATAAAAGCAGAAATTTCGAGCAGTTTATCCTTGTAGTCTTTGCCTCTCATCTGGTCCAGAATAATCTGAACTTCCTTTTTAAGCTGAGCATATTCAGGAAAAACCGGAGTAAAGGCACATATGGGAGTAGACACATAATTCAATCCCTCCTCCATATACATCAGTTTCATTTCGGTTATTTCGGGATTGGAAATAAGTTTTCCGTCTATTGTGAAAAGCTCATTTCTATTGATGAACAGCGTATCTCCCCTGAAAGCCAGTTTCTTGTTGATAATTTCATCTTTATATGAATACCTGATGTAAAAGTATTTTTTATCATTCATAGGGAAAATATCAGGATTCAGAGTTATTTTAATCTGATCTAAAATGACATAATCTCCCTCGAAATAATTTTTCAGATCGTTAACATTCATAATTATTCCGACTCCTCTTGCGCTGATTTTCTCAGAGGGAGGCAGAAACCCGGAAGTTGCATTCCTGAACTCATCAAGGTTATCAGAAGTTAAGAGATACCGGCCCCTCTGAGGATTAATCACCGCAGCTCTTGAAACAGTGCTTTTAAAAAGTAAATCTTCATCCTGCTCAAATGCGGTTCCAATATCCAGTGGGGATCCTGTTCGCACGATTACAATATTTCCGCTGACTTTAATAACCGTGAATTTTTCTTGTGCATGTAAAACCGGGAACAGGGTAAAACAGAAAAATAAAAGCAGGGCCGGAATTATGTTTTGCTTTTTCATGAGGTTAGAGGTATTTATTTTCAGATTTCAATTTTTCATGTTACGAAAAGACTTTTTATAAATGCACTTGTAAGAATTCAGTATCAGGAAACATGCCAGATATGTCCGGATTAAAAAAAATCAAATTCTGCTTTACAAAAAAATCCGCAAAAGAAACAAATCCTGGATACAATTGCCCCTCCCTTTAAAAATAATGTATTCATAATCTGAGTTTTAGTCTTAGTCCTTATTCAATAAGATTAAAAGCCGCCCAGTAATACGGATCATATTTCTTTCGCATTTCAGACTGAGTTTCCGAGAACGCCTCCCTGATATTGTTCACCTTCAGCAGATTTGTATAAAATACTTCCATGAATTCCACGGTTTCTTTATCAGGAACCTGCCACAGACTAACCATTACATATTTAACTCCGGCCATTTTAAATGATCGCTGTAAGCCGTATACTCCTTCGCTTCCCTTAATATCTCCCAATCCGGTTTCACATGCAGACAGAACAACGAGAAAGTTTTTTCTCATATCAATCTGGGTTACTTCCTGGGCTGTAAGAACACCATCATCTTCCTTGCCTGGTTCTGTTTTATTCCAAACTTCATTAGCGCCGGCCAGAACAAGCCCTGAACGCATCAAGGGGTTCAGGTTATTCACAAAGGTATTGACTCCAAAACCACGCATTGCACCGCGGAAAGAAACTTCCCCGACTTCAACTTCTTCAACGTTTTCCGTAAATCTCACTTCATTTGGATCCGGAAAAAAGAATCCATGTGTTGCAACATGAAGAATATTGTAATTTCGGGCATTTTCTTTAAGAAAGGTTTCCGTTGCTGAAATATCGGAAAGGTATTTCACATCAACATTCACTTTTTCAAGTATTTTACTTACAGCATCACCTTCATCCTTTGTTCCGCTCAGGTAATCCCAAACCTGAGATTCTTTTGTTGCACCGCTGTATTTTATACCGCCGAAAACAAGTGCAGAAAGGTCATTTCCTGAAGGCATCTGATTTTGAGAAACAATGTTACCGGTGCTGCCTTTTACCTGGATTTGATAATTGTCGCACAGATAAATATTCCTGCCGCTGCTAATAGAAGCAAATGATATTTTGTATAGCATCCCGGTTGGTGAAACCAATACTTTTTTCACTCCTTCCAGATAAGACTCCAGAGGTTGCCAGATAAGTTTGTAAAGCTCATCATTAGCCTTTTTACTGTTTCCATAGAGTCCGTCAATATAGCTGAAGTCGTTTCCTTTATTACTACCAATGATTTCTTCAAGTTGCTTTTCCTCAAAAAGCTTTACCATCTCCGGATAGGAGGAATTTCGTCTGACAATCAATGCACAATAATAAACTACATCTCCCAAATCTCTCTCCTGTACTTTAAAGTGGGTAAATTCAATTGCTGCTTCATCTGCTCCAAGGCTGTTTTTAACATCCTTCCAGGTAAGCTGCATGCCTTTCCTGTATTCCCCAAAAGCCTGAGATTCTATAACCAGACTCTTCTCCAGCGCATTGGCCCGTGCTTCCAAATCCCTTATATCGCTTGTTCTCATTTCAACGGGAGTTGAATAAGTAGCTGATATTTCTTTTTGCAGAGTTTGCCAGTCGTCGTAATTTTTCAGCAAAACAGAATTGTTGCTGTTAAGAATGGCCTGACGCATAGCCGTACTTGATCGAAGCATCAATCCCTTATTCTGAATGACCAAATCATAGCCATAGGATGTTATTCCCGGATTGGCATCCTTCCTCCTATAAATATACGACATGAATGAATGCATATCCGGCTGCCGGGTCTGGAAATACATTTCTTTTTCGCTTTCCGATAAGAAGGAAAAATCCTGAAGAATATTATGATTAATAACATTCATATAGTTAAGCATCAGTTCTTCCTCCATATCGAAAGCACCGATGGATTTATACAGAGGAATAAAACTTTTCAGCGAAGTTGCATAAGACGGGTGATAAGGGCCTAAGGCATCTCTGATTTTGCTTTGATCTCCCAATACCAACTTAAGTATGAATCGGGTTGATGCCGTTGAACTTTGAGCATTTTGCTTCAATGCCTGATCATCGTACATATGATCTGTCATTTTTGCTTTTATAGGGATCAATACAGCATCCAGCGCGGAATGCGCATCCTGAGACTGAAATAATGGCATCAGACTGGTAAGCCGCATCTTGTTTACCATCGAAATTGGCTTTAGAGAAGCCCCTGACTGCATGACAGCATCATACATTATCTGGAGGGACTTTGTTGTTTCGCCGATCATTTTATACCACAACGACAGGTTGCTTCTTATGGCAAGTCCTTCAGGATGCGGCATCCGACAGTTCATTGTAAATAATGAATCTGCAAGCCGCAGCAATTTTCCGGAAGTAAGAAGTTTACTCCTGACCTTTTCACCAGAATTAGCATAATATTCCTTTGTAAGTATAACAGTAGCCTGATTATTTGCAACCAATGCATAATCGGGATTTTGCATCTGTTGATTCTTTCCGAATATTTCCCTGGATTCGATGATGAGTTTTTCGGCTGCATTAAAATTTCCCACTTCATAATAGAGGGCACCAAGATTATTAATGCAAATGCCAGTTGTTTTTCTTTCGGCGAGCACACCGCTTTTATATATGTCAACAGCCTGTATAAAATAGTTTTCTGCCTGTTTATAAAATCCATTATTATAATAGAAAACGCCCAGGTTGTTTAATGCAGAAGCATACATAGGATCAGATGATCCGAATTCCTTTTTACAAAGCCCGGCAACCTCCTGAAACAAAGTTTCAGCCATTGGCCCGTTGCCCATATTATTGTAATAGGTAGCTATATTGGATTTATTGACAATTATATTTTTTCCGGCTTTCAGATCATTTCGCTTATAGATATTTTCAGCTCTGGTATAAAAAGCAAGAGCTTTCTTCAGATAAACCATATCATTTACCGAACTACCCATTACTGTATAAACATTTCCGTAACTGCTGAGAATATTTGCATACTCGATACTCTGAGTCCCGAAATTTTTTGCTGCAATCTTTTCGGCTTTTTTAACGTAAATCAAGGCTTCATCAGGATAACCGGAAATATTATCGATAATAACTATATTTTCAATTGCCTGCAGGTACTTAACATCTTTAACAGACCGGAGAGCTTCTCTTATTTCAAGTTCTCTAAGTGAATAGTATTTTGCCTTTTTGTAATTACCGAGATAAAAGTGCGAAACGGCCAAGTTATTTAACGCATCGGCAAATTGTATTGATTTCTCTCCGCGGGTTCCGCGAATTATAGCTGCATCCTCTTCTGAATAGTACAATGCTGAATCAAACCTGGCTTCACTGACATACTTGATTCGTAATAACTCAGCCTGAGCAAAGGTTAGAGAGGATGACGCCAAGATTGAAAAAAGAAAAATGAATAGAGAGGCAAGGAATTTTTTCATATCAGTATTGATTTTCAAGGCTCTATAAAAGTAATTCTAAATTGTATCTAAATAGATTGTAATAATATTAATTTTGGCAATATATATCAACGATTTTAAAATTCAACGTATGAAGTCAGTCCTATGTTGCTTATTTATTCTGATATTCCACTTTTCCGCCTACTCTCAGGATACAATTTTTATGAAAAACGGAAACATCATCCCTGCATTGGTGCAGGAAACGGATGAGGTTGAAATAAAATACAAGAAATTCAATCAACCTGAATCAGAAGGTGTTTACGCTGTTTTTATATACGATGTATCGCAGATTCGTTATAAAAACGGGACCGTGCAAAAATATAACCGCACAGATCTTTATGATATAAACCATTCCCGCTACAAATCCCCGGCTGAAGAATATGCAGGAATGATGTGGAAATTTAGCTTAGGAGTGGCTGAGAACCGTTTTTCCAGAAGTCCGAAAGATAACCTTTTAACTTTCTGGGAGTGGAGAAACCAAACCACAGGGCTTTCCATTCAGAACAATCCCCGATTTATGTCATTTAACTTTACCATGGCGAGTGCACTTGGCGCCTCAAAAAGGAATTGGGTTGGGGCATTGTTCCAGATTATCGGCAGTCCTGATAATGCAATTTCAGCCTCTTATCAGAATGGTCTTTACCTGAATGAGCTCAGTCTAAAAACCTTTCATATGAATATTTCCATGTTTTACGGCCACTCCGTTAATTATAAGAAAAATCTGATAGCTGTGTTTGAGCCAAGTATGGAAATGGGAACAATGAATGGGTTCATTAATCTCGACGGTAAGGAGTATAAAGTTAATGCAATGTCGGGCTTTAGCTCACATTTTGCAGTTGGTATGGATTGGATCATCTCAAAAAGATTCCTTGCCAGTGTAAGAGGCGGAAGGAGGTTCATGAAAATTGAAGAAAGCCATAAAGACGAATCAAGTTCAACATACTACTCCCGTTTTTACGCAAACAGTTCTATAAATGATGATATGCTATTTATTAACTGGGGAGGATATTATGTAAGTCTGGGGATATCCGTTTCCTTCAATACAAAAATGAAAAGTTTTAGACCGGAGTAAATCAGGGAATAGTGGATTCGACGCCGGAGTTATATATCCCGACTGACTTTTTAATTTTTTTTCTTCCTGATACGGTTGTTACAATGCTACTGATTAGTGCGGTAGATGAAAACAGTAATGCGGTGCCAAGTGTAGCCATTGAAGGCTCTTTAATTAATAACCCCACGCCCAACGAAACAACCAGACCAGCACCTCCAAGAATACGCCCCGTATTAATTAATTTCCTGCCCTTGGTGTATGTTTTTAAGGCTTCAGGATTATTTGAGTATTTGGCAATAACCTCATCGGGAGTCAGTAATTCAAGGTTTTCCATAACCATTCCATACTTTCTGTAAGTAAGAAGACCCTTTTCTGAAGTTATTTCTGAACCTGCTTTGTTACTATCCTGTAAAGTAGAAATTTCGAATACTTCTTTTGCGCCATCTTCATATTTTATCATGAAGACTTTTGCTTTTTCAATCGTATATAAAGTACCGCCTGGATTATCATAATTCTTGTAGGTAATTACATCAGCTTTTATTTCACTGACGATTGCCTTAATTTCATCCCCGGTCCTTAGTGTTATAATATCCTGTGCAAAAGTTGTGTAAGTTAAACCTGAAT
>CAYOLQ010000142.1:0-8367 GCA_964404825.1 uncultured Chitinophaga sp. | reverse complement strand
CCGTTTACAATACACGCGCATGGGAAATTTACGGTGAGGGTCCTACAAAAATGGGCGCCAAACACGGAGTTTTCACGGCACCTGCTGAAGGAAATGCTCTGGATAAACGCTTTACAAGAAGTAAAGACAATAAAATCCTTTATGCAATTGTACTTGGCTGGCCTGAGAATAATACATTAACAATACACGCTCTTTCATCTCAGTCATTTAAAATAAATAGCTTGAAGAAAATTGAATTGCTGGTTCCGGATAAAAATGCAAATATTGCCCTGGATTATACTCAGGATGAATCCGGTATACACATTAATTTACCTGAAAAACCAGGAAATGAGATGGCATACGTTATCAAAATGAAAATTGGTTCGGGAATACCAGAATTGGTAAAACCCTGAAAAATCATTGACATGATTAAATAAGCAGAGAATGAATCAAAATTTTTCACCTTCAGCAGACGGAGTAGATCCAAAGCTGATTCCCTTAAAAATTTTGTCAACCGGAGACAAAATACCAATGATAGGATTAGGCACCTTTGGATCAGACCATATTACCGGGGATCAGGTTGCTCATGCTGTTAAGGAGGCTATACTGGCCGGATACCGACATGTCGACTGCGCATCAATATATGGAAATGAAAAAGCAATTGGTATAACTCTGAGGGAAATCATCCAAAGCGGGTTAAACAGAAAAGATCTCTGGATCACTTCCAAGGTATGGAATAACATGCATGGAGATGGCCAGGTTATAGAATCCTGCAAAAAAACACTTAAAGATCTACAATTGGATTATCTGGATTTGTTCCTCGTTCACTGGCCATTTCCCAATCATCACGAAACCGGTGTTTCTGTTGCCTCTCGTGATGAACATGCACGACCATATATTCACGAAAATTTTATGAAAACATGGAGACAAATGGAAGAGCTTGTGGAATCAGGGCTGGTAAAGAATATAGGCACTTCCAACATGACGATCCCCAAACTAAAGCTGCTTTTAAGGGATGCCAAAATCAAACCGTCATGCAATCAGCTGGAGCTTCACCCACATTTTCAGCAGCCAGAACTATTCAGTTTTCTTCAGGAAAATGGTATCGTACCGATTGGCTACTCCCCGATAGGATCGCCCGGGAGGCCGGAGCGGGACAGAACATCGGATGACACAGTTGATATTGAAGATCCCATTATACTAAAAATTGCAGAAAAGCATCATTCCCAACCGGCAAGCATTTGCATCAAATGGGCAGTTCAACGGGGACATATTCCGATTCCATTTTCAACTAACAGGAAGAATATCCTAAATAATATCAAAGCCCTTATTTCTGAACCTCTCGATGAAAATGAAATGAGAGAAATATCCAAAATCGACAAAAATTGCCGGTTGATCAAAGGTCAGGTTTTTCTTTGGAAGGATGCAAAAGGATGGGAGGATCTATGGGATTTGAATGGGGAAATTTGTCAATAATCTATTCAAATATCTGCTTTGCTCTTTTATCAATCAGATTATGATAGCGGGCTTTCATTTCATCAGACAGAAAGCTTTTATCGATAAACTTATGCCAATATTCAATTGAAGTTTTAAACCTGCTGAACATATTCTCAATTGCTTTGGTATCTATTTTTGATCTGTTAAATGCCTCAATAAAATCTTTTTTAACAATTTTTCTCTTTTTTCCATTTAAATTGAGAGCCAGTTCTTCATCGTCTCCCACAACTATCAGATTTGATGCTACCATATCATAAGCGGGGCTGAGAATATATCCCATTTCAGGATGATCGATCAATGAAAAATTCTTTAAATGCATATCAGCGTTACCTGTCAGGAAAGAAAACAGTACCTGTTCGTAAAAAATTATTACATCTAATCCCGGATTTGTCGAATATTTAATAATTGTTTTAGCTATTTGTTCATAGGAACCTTGATATTTTTGTTCCGTTAATTTTTCAGTTAGCTGACACAAATCCTCCATATGAACTTTGATGCCATTTAAGCGGTCAATTCGTTTAGTTATATATGCAAGTTTTCCAGAACTCAACTTTATTAAGGAATGAGGAACTACATCAATACCTACAATTTGAGCAAGATGCATTGTGAGATCCTCTACTTCCGGCAGAAACCTGTATTTCAGTGTTGGCGGCTTTAATATATACCCTCCCCAAAGTCCAACAATTGTAAACCTTCTGGGTATGCTGGTACTTTTTCCTTTTTCAATATTTAAGGATAGCTTGGCCTGTACCCCGGTTACTGTAGACTGAGATTTAATAACCTGTTCAGCCAATTCAAGCATTTGATCTTCCGAATATGGAATAACCGGAGGTTCAGCAAACCCAAATATTTTTTTACAACAAGCCTTGTGATAATCGATAGATTCATCTTCCAATCTATCATAACAATATAAGCATCTTTTCATTTTTGGTTTTTAAGAATTGTCATTCTCAACACTAACAGCTCCTATGCAGTCTTTGCAGCAAACCAATAACAATCCCATTCTGTCTCTTTCATTAAGTTTCCAGTTATTTTCGGCAATTTCAAGTAACCAGCCTTCCGGGATTAAACCATCAAAAAACGGGAACATAAGTTTACTTAAGTGCGGACTATCCTGTAAAGGAAGTGTCAGGCTAACTGGTTTGGCAGTTGCCAAAGTCAGGTAGCTTTGATCATAAACAAATGAATAACCATCATCGGCTTCGGTTAAATAACCTGCCAGAGCTTTATGCATGAAAATTTTCGCCTTTCTCATTTTTATAAGTTAACGCGGTTAATTGCTTGTGGCCCCAACTCCTGACCAAAGAGTCTCAGTACCTGATTTACCTTATCCATCCTAAGTGTAGTTTTCCCCTGTTCAATATCACGAATAAAGCGCAGTCCTACCCCTGCTTTATGAGCCAACTGCTCCTGAGTAAGGTTCAGCTTTTTTCTTTTGTCTTTAAGAAATTCCGATAAGGTCATCATTTCTTTTTCCATATTTTATACCATTTCGGGTATAAAGATAGTGACATTTTTAATAAGTATACCTTTTCGGGTATATATTTATGAAAATTTAGGCGAATTATACCTTAACGGGTATATTCTAAATCCGAAAATGCTATATTATACCCTATGAGGTATAATGAAGCAACTATACGACAAGTGGGAAATCTATCCGGAGGATTGGGATGAAAAATGAAAAGCATTGATATTTCATGAAAAACATTTAAAAAGTATATGATTTTATGAAAACGCTTAAGTTATAAACCTTTGAGGAATTGAAATATTAGAATGATTGCAGGCTTTAATACAAAAAAATAAAGCCCCTTTAGATTTTCAACCTTAAGGGGCTTTTGGCGGTGCGGACGGGACTCGAACAGAAATTTTAATTGCCATTTAATGAGCATCTTAGCAATACGCTGTGGCGGATTCTGTGGCGGATTTTGTGGCGGATTTTAATTATATTTGTAGAAATCACACTTCGCTATGAAAATTGACAACCTTGAAATTCGTACAAATCCGTTTAAAAAGTCACCAGTTCGCAAAAAAGATGGCCTTCACCAGGTTAAAATCCGGGTGTTTATTGGTTCCAATGATTATGGAAAGTTCCGAAACAAGATTACTCTGGAAGTAACCATCCTTGATGAGTCAAATAATCCGGTTCTTGCATCTTCATCGGATTTTGATAATAGAAAATCCAATAAAACGTTGAACCTTATCATACTGAAAGCGGAAGTTAAGATCAAGGATTCTGTGGTTCAGATGATAAATGATAATACGAAACTGACTTCCACAAATCTCTTTAACTATTTGTATAAGAAGAGAAAGTCTCCAAAAATTGAAACTATAGCCGAAAGTGAAGAGACTGTATGGAATGATGATGTTGCAAAGTTTTTTAGCAATCCAATTCCCATTTCAGTCTGGAAAAAATTTAAGCAGGCATTACTCGAAGATGATACTGAAGACATAACCGAAGAAGAAATACAAGACATTGCTGCTGGTGTGGAATTTGGAGAATCAAGAGATAAAGAGATCAAAAGGATTAGCGGTATGGGTTTTAATGAAAGATATAAAACCGGCAACTACGATAAGTCAAACATCTTTGAATTATTTGGTTATTGCTGGTCCGAAAATCCTAAGAACGGAGAATCTCTTGTAACCGGTTCATATAAATCTCTCATAGTCCAGCTTAATGATTATCGTTTTAATGCAAAGCCTTCAGAGTGGGTAAAGGATTTTAATGATGAATGGATTGGAAAGTTCTTTAAGTATTTGATAGATAAAGGGTATCCTGTCGTTCACTTCCGGGGATATGATCCTTTTACCATAGTAAAATATCGGGATCGTCTTATTAAATCCAAAAGGCTACCCTATAAGGAAAAATCATTTCAGAAAGTTGTCAAGCACCTGAAAAGGCATATTGATATACTTCAGAAATATGATTTAATTCCCTACAAAAAGAACACTAAACTACTACAAGTCTCAGACTACCTTAAACGAAAAGCAAAAAATCAGACATACACCAGAAGAGAACATGCATTAACGGTTCCGGAGTTTAATCTTATTGTCGGCTTCCCCAAAGTAGGTCCAGTTAAAATTAGAGTATAATCTTTAATTTTACACCTATTATGAAGAAAGCAAGATTTACAGAAAGTCAGATTATTTCTATTCTTTCTCGAAGATCTTTTTATACTGCTTTTCAATCTGCTTAATTTCTTCGGATCTTAAATCCCTAAACTCCTTATCTTGTGCTCTCTTTGAGAAGGAGCCATTGTTTTGTTCAAGAAATCGTATCAACATAGCTACCATTTTGTCAGGCATTTCAAAATTATTATCGAGCCAAGCTTTCATTTCATCATACTTCTTGAGATATTCAACCTCATTTGGTATAATATTTTCAATAGTTCTCTCTACACATTCAAATATGAATTCAGATTGCAATGTTGCATCGAAATATCTATAATAATCAATAGTCTCATTTAATATTTCCACATTATGGTTTTCGGTTTCTTTCCACTCAATAAACTCCAGAATTGGTTGGGAATAGGCTTCAAGAACTTTTCGGTAATCATCTATTCTTTCAAGAATGGCGGCAGATATCGGAAATATGATGCCTTGTGGAGTAAAACCCAGCTTTGCAAGAAGATGGTGAAGCAAGTAACGATGTATTCTGCCATTCCCGTCTACAAATGGATGTATAAAAACAAATCCAAAGGCTATAATGGTTGCAGAGAGAACAGGATTGAATTTAGATTTTTCCAGTAATGTTGACGTAGCCAGCAATCCACTAATTAATTTTTCTAAATCATTCCATCTGGCTGATAGATGTTCAGGTATAGGTTCCCCGGTACTCCGATCATGTTCTCCGACAAATCCGCCCTCTGTTCTCAACCCCATTTTAACAAACCTATTGTTTTCAATAACGATTTGCTGGAGTCTGACCAATTCCTGAATTGATAGGTCTTTTGTTCCCGCCTGGCCGATTACTTTACCCCACCGACTTGCCCTTAAATGAGAAGGAGTCTCTCCTTCAATACTGAACGAAGCTTTTGAATCTTTGAGTAATAAAAATGCCGAGGTCCTAAGCAGGATGTCTCTATGCACATCGCTGATTACTTTGGTTGTTTTTCCGGAAAGATCTTCTTTAATAAAATTCTCAAGTTTAGGAGTCTTGGATAACAATGGACAGAAATCTATTGTACCTGGAAGATTATTAAGAATACGATGACGGTTAGAGTTTAAACCTTTGCTTGTAGCATACTGCAGCTTCTCATCAATTAGTGGCACATAGTTTCCCTCTTTTAAATCTGGAATATCAAGAACTTTTTGTAATAGCCATTCATATAAGAACCATATTTTACGACTATACTGACTTAATGGCTCCTTAATAACCATTGATTCAATGGCCGTCTTATCGACAATATCAAATAGTTTTTTAAAAAACAACAAGTTAATTCCTTCATATTTAAGGGCAAAGGTCAAATTGCCATATAGTGAATCCTGTGGAGTGTGACGAGGAGTATAAACTAACCATTCTGATGTCTGGTATTGTCTGTGTTTTTCACTAATCACTGCCAGTTGGGCAGGTAAAGGGACAGCTAAATCCAGTGAATCAATAACTGCACCATATCCTACTAAGGTTCCTTTTTCCGGAGTCTGCCTTCCATGAAAAACATTTATTTCTTGTGAAAAACGTTTATTATTTAAGGTTTCCTGTGAAAAACGTTTAATATTTGGCATAGTTCATGAATATTATTTATAACAAATATATATGAAAAACATTTATAATTCATGAAAAACATTTAAATATTTGATGATTTTATGAAAAACGTTTACAATACTACATGTTCCATGAAAACTGTTTATAAGAGGAAAGGGGTTTTATTACTGCCACTCCTTCAAGAAATCTTTAAAAAGATGTGTTTTATGATGATCAGTTAATAATGGATCCGGATCATTGATCAAAGGATCGTACCATGAAACTTTTTTCTCTGCCCAATTCATCCAGGTCTTAAACTCTTCTGAAACAGTTCCATTCTTAATAGCATTCGATTCAACTGTCAGGATGTAATTCCGGAGGATATTTGTCTGATGAAGACGGATACCCTGGAGAAAGAGTTTTTTAAAAGCATGAACCTCCTTGTCCTGCCTTTCTTTAAGTTCTCTTTCAATTCGTTGCTGCTCTTCCCACTTTTTCCTGCGGATTTCAGATTCAATTCTTTCTATCTTCATTCTTTCACCTTCTAATTCAAGTATTGCAATGATTTCAGAAACCTTATTCTCTATTGGTTCTCTCCCGTCCGTCACCTCCTTTCTATGGTAGGATCTTATATCGATCACAAAAACAAATTCTCCGGTTGATTCGTAAATCCTACCACCCCATTTATCTTTTGTCTCAGATGCACGTTGTCTTTCTCTGAGCCTGAATTTTACATGTTCATCACCAATCTTTGCAAATGTTGTAAAATGATCAGCTATTACATCATGTTTTCTGCACCGAAGAGCCTTAATTAAAGTATCCAGCAGCCTAAATGCTCTTGCTCTGCTTTCTTCCTTAACATCAATATTAAGAACATTTGTTTTGTCTGGAAATGTTCCTTGATGCCTTCTGTAGTATTTCCGTAAAGCATCGTAATAGTTTATTGTGCTTCTGATTAATTTATCCGGCCTGGAGGAAAGTCTGTCAGGTACTTTTAATAGTAAGTCCATGTTGTTTTCGATAATCTGAGTCAATCTCCGCTGCTGTGCAATGGGAGAATCGACATTAATATCACCATCACCTTTTTCGTTGAGGGTTATTTTATCTTTCCCTTCATACTTCACCGGCAGCTTTGTGATAATAACTTTCTTCCCATACTGGATTTTTTGCCAATGTCCCATTGCAGGTATTGGAATGTTCATCCGTTTGCAGATCTTCCGAAGGCCATTATCAGAAATCTTATACTTCTTTGCAAGTCTTGAGAGTGGTTGCGCCCACACTAAATCATGGAGTTCTTTGCGAGTTAATGTTACCTGTTCCATATCGTTTCATTAGAAATTTTACATAAAAGGTAGTGATACTACCAATATCGGAATATTTTTAATGAAATGTGGTTTTGTACCTGTAGATAAAAATCAGAAATCAAATTCCAGAAGGTCCTCATCCTTGGTTACTTCATACCATAATTTTCTGGACATTAGTTCATCGTATTCTTCTTTATCCATAAGCCTCCAAAGAACATAAGTACCTTTCTGCATGGTATGTCGAACAGTAATTATCTTATTCTTCGAAGTGAAAAACAAGCTGCAGTATACGTAACCTCGCTCGATATGGACATTTGTTACCCGTACAATATCGACAAAACCATTTTCCTGGTATGTAAATAAGCTATTAAGTTTTAGCACTTTACCTTTTGTGCAAATACTGTCGCTTTCGATGTAGTACCATGATGAAAAGAAATGACATCCAAGTCGAAGGAACCAGCTTTGAATTTGTTTCTTCAGACAATGGAAAAAGAACCACACTTTAATGTATAATGTACTCATAATATGGTGTTTTAATGTATCCCGGGGATCCCCCCCCCCGGTATACCCCCGGTATCAAAGGCCAGGGGTGCTACAGAGAGGAATTCTTAAAGCAAAATATGCTTTGTCCCGGCTACAATTATAAATACCCTGCAAAGTAGAAATATCCAAAAAAATTGCTGGAAAAAAATATTCTGGAAAAGAAATTTTGATGGCCAGAATGTCTATCTGAAAATTTTTTCCAAAATTTTTAAAATTTATACTTAAATCCAATTCAGCATGTTCCCAACATTTTTTCAATTCAGGTATATTATAGATTATACCCGCATATTTATATATAATGCCACAAATACTATTAAGGATGCTCGACTGTTTTATAGAAAATAACTATTATCTATAAAATAA
>CAYOLQ010000141.1:0-8384 GCA_964404825.1 uncultured Chitinophaga sp. | reverse complement strand
GGGGGTGTCAATAAAAAACAATAATAAAATGAATATCAACTATAAAAAAAGGGGGGTGCAAATAAAATAAATATAAAATAATTTGGCAGTACCCCTAAATATATTTATGTTTGCATCAGAAAACATATAAATTTAAAAAACCTATTATGAAATTATTAAGCAAAAAGAATCTGTTATCGATGATTCTGCTGTTTGCGGCCGGCTCCGGAGTTTTCGCAGCCGATGCGACACCTATCGATACCGGAGCCACTGCCTGGATGCTTACCTCTACAGCCTTAGTACTGTTGATGATTCCCGGGCTAGCCATGTTCTATGGCGGATTGGTAAGGACAAAAAACGTATTGGGAACCATCATGCACAGTTTTGCAGCAATGGGTATCATGTCGATACTCTGGGTTGCAGTAGGATACAGCATGAGTTTCGGACCCAGCATACTGGGTGGATGGTTTGGATGGAATCCCGACTATTTCTTTCTCAGGGGAATTGATGAAAGCATAATGTCCGCGGGTGTCCCGGAGTATGTTTTTTCAATGTTCCAGGGGAAATTTGCCATTATAACTCCTGCTCTGATAGCGGGCGCATTTGCCGAAAGGGTTTCATTCAAGGCATATGTGGTTTTTATTGCTCTTTGGGGCATATTTGTTTATAACCCTCTGGCCCATTGGGTATGGGCAAGCGATGGTTTCCTTTTTAACCTTGGAGCAGCAGGTGCAATCGACTTTGCAGGTGGCACTGTTGTTCATATTTCTGCCGGGGTAAGCGGACTTATTGCAGTTTTATACCTAGGCGCTCGTCGCGGATACCCTTATCAGGTTATTCGTCCGAATAATCTGGTTATTACAATGCTTGGTGCCGGTTTACTGTGGGTTGGCTGGTTCGGTTTCAATGCCGGAAGCAGCATATCAAGCGGACTGAGTACTGCACAGGCCCTCACAGCCACGCAGGTCGCAGCCGCTGCAGGTGCAATGACCTGGATGATTATTGAAGGAATGCATCGGGGTAAAGCAACTGCTTTGGGTTTTGCTTCAGGTATTCTTGCAGGTCTTGTGGCAGTTACCCCTGCTGCCGGTGTTGTTCAACCATACGGAGCACTGATTCTGGGTATTCTGGCATCGCTGATTTGTTATATGGCAATTATGCTTAAAAACAAACTGGGCTATGATGATTCGCTGGATGCATTCGGTATACACGGTGTAGGTGGAATTGTTGGTGCACTTATGCTTTCATTTTTCATCCGTCCTTCCTGGATGGCCAATGCTTCATCATTATTCGGAGGTGACTGGTCTGTATGGAACCAACTTGGTGTTCAGGCGCTTGCTGTTGGTGTAGCAATTCTATATGCAGCAGTTATGACTCTTATCATTATCTTTATCGTAGATAAAATATTTAAGTTCAAATCGTCTGAATATGACGAAATGGCCGGTCTCGACCGTGCATATCATGGTGAAAGAGGATACGGAATGCTTAACCCTAACTAGTTAAAAAATGAAAATTATTACAGCCATTATCAGGGAAGCTCAGCTCGACCAGGTGCGCGAAGCACTAATTGAAGCTGATATAAAACGAATCACTGTAAGCCGCGTTTCAGGTCATGGGCAACAGAGAATCGAAGAAATGTACAGGGGACAGGTAATTGTCCCGGATTTAATCCCCAAAATAAAGATAGAAATCGCGGTTAACGAAGCATTTGTTGACATTACGATTGAAACAATTCTCCGCTCAGCCCGAACCGATGGTCCGGAAGGAAAAGTAGGCGACGGAAAGATCTTTATCACCCCTCTCGAAGAAGTTATCAGAATCCGCACCGGCGAAAGAGGAGGGAAGGCCATTTAAATCAATAGCACCGGAATTCAGAATGGACCTGAAAACATATCGGTTCTGACTAATCCCGGATGGGTATATGCCACAAATTCTCAGAATGTATCTGAGTTTTTGTGGCTTTTCATTTCTGCTGTTAAGCAAGTGTTTTAAAACTAAAGTTTTCTACTTTTGACATATTATAAAAATATCAATTCTATGGACCGTCTCCTCGAATGCGTACCAAATTTCTCTGAAGGCAGAGATATGAATGTTATCAGACAGATCACCGGTGAAATAGAAAAGATAGAAGGTGTCAGACTTCTGGATGTTGATCCCGGGAAAGCAACAAACCGAACTGTGGTAACATTTGTTGGCGAGCCTGAAGCCGTTGTTGAGGCTGCATTTATGGCTGTTAAGAAAGCTTCGGAGATCATTGATATGTCGCACCACCATGGCGAACACCCACGCTTCGGAGCTACAGATGTTTTACCTTTGGTTCCGGTTTCAGGAATCAGCATGGACGAAGCAGTTATGTTTGCCAGAAAACTTGCAGAACGAATAGGAACTGAGCTGAAGATTCCTGCATATTGCTATGAAAGTGCTGCTTTCAGCGATCAAAGGAAAAATCTGGCATCGGTGCGGTCGGGTGAATATGAAGGCTTATCTGAAAAATTATCAAAACCGGAGTGGAAACCTGATTACGGACCATCAGAATTTATTCTGAAAACTGGTGCCATCGCGGTTGGCGCAAGAGATTTTCTGGTGGCCTATAATATAAATCTTAATACAACTTCTGTCAGACGCGCCAATGCTATCGCCTACGATATAAGGGAAAAGGGCAGAGTAAAGAGGGAGGGGGATCCCCTTACAGGAAAACCGGTAAAAGATGCGAAGGGTAATCAGTTGTATATTCCTGGAACACTTAAAGCCGTTAAAGCCATTGGCTGGTATATTGAGGAGTATGGAATTGCCCAGATTTCAATTAATCTTACGAATATCTCAGTTACTCCAATCCATATTGCTTTTGATGAAGCCTGCAAAAAAGCTGAATCAAGAGGGATCCGGGTCACAGGTTCTGAACTTGTCGGCCTGGTGCCCCTGAAAGCTATGCTGGATGCAGGAAAATACTTTTTGAAAAAACAAAAAAGATCGCTTGGCGTTCCGGATGCAGAACTAATAAAAATTGCCGTGAAATCATTAGGCCTTGACGAGCTTTCCCCTTTTAATCCCGCTGAAAAAATAATCGAGTATAAACTGCAGGATAAAACTTCCAAGAGCCTCGTTTCCATGAGTCTTTCCGGATTTATTGACGAAACATCTTCCGAATCGGCTGCTCCGGGCGGAGGCTCGGTAAGTGCTGCTATGGGTGCATTGGGTATTGCGCTGGGTACAATGGTTGCTAATTTGTCGTCACATAAAAAGGGATGGGATGATCGCTGGGAAGAATTCAGTAAGCATGCTGAAAAGGGTAAAGCTTTGCAGGATGAGCTTGTCAGACTTATTGACGAAGATACGCGGGCATTCAATAAAATTATGGAAGCGTTTTCGCTTCCAAAAAATTCTGCCGGAGAAAAGGAAATCAGAAAATCTGCTATTCAGAGCGCAACACTGAATGCCATATTGGTACCCTTTAATACCATGAAAACTGCCTACACAGGATTTGAATTGATTCGTGACATGGTAAATACCGGAAATCCGAATTCTGTTTCTGACGCAGGAGTGGGAGCTCTTGCAATAAGAGCCTGCATTCTGGGAGCGTGGCTGAATGTTAAGATAAATGCGGCTTCATATGAGGACAAAAAATCCCTTGAAACTTTATTAAAAGAGGGTGAGGCAATCGTATCCTCTGCCAATAACGCTGAAGTGGAAATTCTGAAAGAGGTTTTTGCTAAGATTTGAAAGATATTAGTACTTCTTTTTACTTCGTAACAACTCATTGAGCGCCCCACCCCAACCCATCCCCCAGGGTGGAGGGGCTTCTGGAGCAATGCATTTTTTAAAGCAGATTATACATTTTGTGTTTAAAAGGATAATTTATTAGAGATTTTTCAGTGGATCGTTGGTTAAAAAACTATGTAAATGTAAGATGGTTCGAAAGCCCCTCCACCCTGGGGGAAGGGTTTGGGGTGGGGCCTAAAAGATAATGTAAAATTACAATTCTAACCCCACAACGCGTTTCTTATTAGTAAATGCTAATCCCAACATTACTTCTTTCCACCTGCTTTCAAATTGTAAGCCCTCCAAAATGACCTTTAAAAGCGATGTTGAGGAACATAATCCTTATTTAATATCAATAAAAATAGCATTTCTATATTATTTAACATAGTTTTAAATTTTGCGGATAATATCTATTTAATTCCTGAAAGGCTTGTATTTACTGAATGTTAAGAAGTGTTAAAAAATCCGGGTTGTAATTCAATTTCAAATAAATCCCTTGAAAGCCTCATTTAGTCTGCAATATATTTTTTGTTTTGTTTTTTTTTTATAGATTTGGCATCGTAGAATAATTCTATTATTAACTATTTATAAACCTAAAATTTTTATCTATGAAAAGATTTACAGTTTTACTGGCATTCTTTGTGTTTGTAGGTTTCCAGGCTTTACAGGCACAGAATGTACAGATCACGGGTAATGTGACCAGTGCCGATGACGGGTCGCCACTACCCGGGGTGTCGGTTGTAGTTATGGGTACTACAATAGGTACGGTTACTAACTTTAATGGTGACTATGAACTGAGTGTTCCCCAAAGCGCCAGCACACTTCGCTTCAGCTTTGTTGGTATGAAAGCTCAGGATGTTGCTATTGAAGGCAGAACAATTATTGACCTTGTGATGGAGTCCGACGCCCTTGATCTTGGTGAAGTAGTTGTTACGGCTCTGGGTGTTTCCAGGGAAAAGAAATCACTCGGATATTCCGTACAGGATGTTTCCGGTGAAGATCTTTCCAAAGCCCGTGAACAAAACATCATCAACTCTTTATCCGGTAGGGTAGCAGGAGCGCAGATTACAAATAGTTCAGGTGCTGTTGGTGCATCTACTAGAATTGTTCTCAGAGGTGCTACTTCTTTGGGTGGTAACAACCAGCCTTTATTCGTTGTAGACGGTATTCCTATCGACAACTCAAACATGGGTGGAACAGGAAACGAATCTGTTAACAGAGGTAACGGTGCTGCCGATATTAACCCTAATGATGTTGAAAAAATGACCGTACTAAAAGGGCCTAATGCTGCTGCTCTTTACGGATCACGTGCATCAAACGGTGTTATTCTTATTGAAACCAAATCAGGAAAAGGAACAAAAGGTATCGGTGTTAGCGTAAACAACACTACATCTTTTGAAACTCCTCTCAGACTCCCCGATTTTCAGAACGAATGGGGTCAGGGTTCCAGCGGAAGATTTTCATTTGTTGATGGCGCAGGTCATGGTATAAATGACGGAACAGACGAATCATGGGGTCCTAAACTTGATGCTGGTCTTATGATTCCTCAGTTTGATTCTCCCGTTGATCCAGTTTCAGGAGTTCGCGAAGCTACTCCCTGGGTTTCTCAACCAGATAACGTAAAATCACTTTTCGATACCGGCCATACAACTGCAACTAACGTTGCTATTTCCGGTGGTAACGATAAATCAGCCTTCCGTTTGTCGTATACTGACAGTCAGCAGAAAGGTATGATTCCCAACACTGAACTTATTAAGAAAAACCTCAATCTGAATGGTAGCCTCAATGTTACCAACAAGATGACAGTTAGTGGAGGTGCTACTTATAATAACTCCAATTCTGATAACATTCCATCTTATGGTTATGATGCTCAGAACGTAATGCAGCAGTTTATATGGTTTGGTCGCCAGGTGAATATGGATAATCTCAGAAATTATACCAACCCCGACGGTTCTAAAAACAGCTGGAACTACAATTACCACAATAATCCTTTCTTCACATTGTATGAAAATACAAACAGTATGAAAAGAGAGAGATTTATGGGTAATGCACAGGTTACTTATCGTTTTACCGATTGGTTAAGCGGTTTTATAAGAACTGGTGGTGATATTTACAACAACATAAATACTGAAAAAAGAGGTAGTGGTGATATCGACAATCCTCCGGGATCCTATTTCGAATCTTCACGTACAGTAAAAGAAATAAACTCTGACTTCCTATTAACTGCTTCAAAACAGCTTAATCAGGATCTTTATTTCTCCCTTAGTGTTGGAGGAAGCCGTATGGACTACAGTTATAACTATTCCAGTGGTAATGCAGGTGAACTTGCAGTTCCCGGAGTTTACAACGTAGCGAACTCAGCTATTCCTGTTGTTGCAACAAACGAATCGAGACTGAAAAGAATCAACAGCTTGTATTATTCAGGTCAGGTTTCTTACAAAAATGCTCTTTTCCTTGACGTAACTGGAAGAAATGACTGGTCAAGTACTCTACCTGCAGAAAATAATTCATATTTCTATCCATCCTTTACACTTAGCGGTGTTTTCACAGAACTTCTGAACATGGATTCAAATGTTCTTAATTTCGGTAAACTGAGAGCATCCTATGCTAAGGTAGGTAGTGATACTGATCCTTATCAGTTGCTCCCCACCATGTCATTTGGAGATGGCTGGAATGCAAGTACAAAACTTCTTAACCAGTTCTTACCTAATACTCTTCCCAATGAGAATCTTAATCCTCAGTTTGTTACATCAACTGAGTTAGGTCTTGAATTGAAATTCTTTGAAAACAGATTAGGTCTGGATGCTACTTATTATGATTCAAAAGCTACCGACCAGATTATTAACATCCCTGTATCAGCTTCCAGTGGTTATCTTACAAAAACCATCAATGCAGGTCAGATTAACAACAGTGGTATTGAGTTAATGGTTTATATCACCCCTGTAAAATCCAAAGATTTTTCATGGGATATGACTTTCAACTTTGCGAAAAATACCAATGAAGTTGTTGACCTTTATGAAGGAGTTGAACAGTATGTTCTCGGTACCTATTGGAGTTTACAGGTTATGGCTATTCCCGGACAGCCTTATGGCTCGCTCTTCGGATATGATTTAGCCCGTGACCCTGATGGAAACATCCTAAACGTTGACGGTCTTCCACAACAAGGTCCATTGAAAATTCTGGGTAATTATCAGCCCGACTGGACAGGTGGTATGAAGAATGACTTCACATACAAAAACCTTTCTCTGGGAGTTTTAATTGATACCAGACAAGGTGGTGAAATCTATTCTATGACTACTTCATGGGGTCGTTATGCCGGTGTTCTCGAAGAAACACTTATCGGAAGAGAAGGTGGAATCGTTGGTATTGGTACAAAAGAACTGTCTGACGGAACTTTCGTTCCTAATGATGTTGTTGTATCTGCTGAAGAATACAACAAAGCAGTTTACCAGAACGGTGTAGCATATCCAAGCGTATTTGATGCCAGTTATATTAAATTACGTGAGGTAACTTTAGGTTATACTTTCAACAAACTCGGAAATCTGCCGGTTCGTAACCTTAGTGTTTCCTTCGTAGGCAGAAACCTCCTTCTTTTATGGGCTAAAGCTCCACATATTGATCCTGAAACATCTTTCGACAATACAAACGTACAGGGTCTTGAATTTGGACAGTTGCCTTCCGCAAGAAGCTTAGGATTTAATGTAAGTGTTAACTTTTAAGGAACTTAGAAAAAGCAATAAAATATGAAAACAACAATATATAAAGGATTTCTCATCGTTTTTGCGATTTCCCTTGTGCTGCAGTCTTGCACCAAGGACTTCGACAAAATCAACAACAATCCGAACGTACCTGCGCTGGAACTGGCTGCACCAAACATGCTCCTTCCAAACGCAATTGAAAGTATGACCGACAGGGTTTTCGAAATCTTCCTCGGTCATGAAATGGGTAACTGCTGGGTTCAGCATATGGCTAAAGTTCAGTACACCGACGAAGACCGTTATGTTCCCCGTCCTGCCGTTATCAATAATACCTGGTCCAGCTTTTATGCTGCAAACGGAATGGATATTGCACTTTTATTAAAAATTGCAAACGATAAAGGTTATGATAATTACAAAGGCGTTGCGCTTGTACTTCAGGCTTACGTTACTTCCGTTCTTACCGACCTTTTCGGACCAGTTCCTTATACCGAAGCATGGAGATCAGCTGCTGCCGACGGTGGTATTCTTTCTCCCGCTTATGACGATCAGGAAACTATTTACAGAGCGCTGATCGCAAACCTCGCAGAGGCAAATGATCTTCTTGGTACCGGTAGTGATGCTGTAGAAGGCGACCTTCTTTACGGTGGTGATACTGATGCATGGAAAAAGTTCGCTAACTCACTTCGTATGCGTTTACTTCTTCGTATGTCTTACAGAGACGCTGCTTTCGTAACTACTGAATTATCAGCAATGGTTGCAGATGCCGCAACATATCCAATTTTTGAAGAAAATGCTGATAACGCTCAGCTTATTTATCTTGGATCCGCTCCAAATAACAATCCAATTCATGAGAATCGCAAAACACGTGATGATCACAGATTGAGTTTAGCTGTTGTTGATGTTATGTGGAACAATTCACCTAATATGGACTACAGACTTGCTCTGTAT
>CAYOLQ010000140.1:0-8467 GCA_964404825.1 uncultured Chitinophaga sp. | reverse complement strand
CAGCCATCTGGTCACCGTCGAAGTCGGCATTGAAAGCCGTACAAACCAAAGGATGCAATTGAATTGCTTTTCCTTCAATAAGTTTCGGCTGGAATGCCTGAATACCCAAGCGGTGAAGGGTCGGAGCACGGTTAAGGAGCACCGGATGTCCCTTTAAAACGTTTTCAAGAATATCCCAGACAACAGGATCCTTGCGATCAACAATTTTCTTAGCTGATTTTACAGTCTTTACGATCCCTCTTTCGATAAGTTTACGGATAATAAAGGGTTTATAGAGTTCAGCAGCCATATCTTTGGGAAGTCCGCACTCATGGAGCTGTAATTCAGGTCCCACGACGATTACAGAACGGGCAGAATAGTCGACCCTCTTACCCAGAAGGTTTTGACGGAACCTACCCTGTTTACCTTTCAGACTGTCGGAAAGTGATTTCAGAGGACGGTTAGCGTCAGTTTTAACTGCGTTTGCTTTGCGGGAGTTATCAAAAAGTGAATCAACGGATTCCTGAAGCATACGTTTCTCATTTCTGAGGATAACTTCGGGAGCTTTGATTTCAATAAGTCTTTTGAGACGGTTGTTACGGATGATAACCCTGCGGTATAGGTCATTCAGGTCGGATGTAGCAAAACGTCCCCCATCAAGAGGAACAAGAGGGCGCAATTCAGGAGGAATAACCGGAACAACTTTCACAATCATCCATTCAGGACGGTTGATTCCTTTGGATTCACGGAATGCTTCCACAACCTGAAGACGCTTCAGAGCCTCGTTTTTCCTTTGCTGTGAAGTTTCATTTCCTGCTTTGTGGCGCAAATCGTATGACAATTTATCGAGATCGAGTCTTCTGAGTAATTCATAAAGAGCTTCAGCCCCCATACCTGCAACAAATTTATCAGGATGCTGATCTTCGAGGTACTGATTTTCTTTGGGAAGTGAATCGAGGATATCCAGGTATTCTTCTTCGGTAAGGAAATCAAGATAATTAACACCATCGATCAGTTTGATACCCGGGTTAATCACCACATACCTTTCATAATAAATAATTGCATCCAGTTTTTTGGTGGGAAGGCCAAGCAAATACCCGATTTTGTTGGGGAGTGAGCGGAAGTACCAGATATGGGCTACAGGTACAACAAGGGAAATATGACCCATTCTTTCGCGTCTGACTTTTTTCTCGGTTACTTCAACACCGCAGCGGTCGCAAACGATTCCTTTATATCGGATCCGCTTGTATTTGCCGCAATGGCATTCAAAATCTTTTACAGGCCCGAAAATTCTTTCACAAAAAAGTCCGTCGCGCTCAGGCTTGTAGGTACGGTAGTTAATAGTCTCCGGTTTTAAGACTTCCCCACTCGATCTTTCGAGAATTTCTTCTGGAGAAGCCAGTCCGATTGAGATCTTATTAAAGTTTGATTTTACTTTAGTATCCCTTCTGAATGACATATATAGATAATTAATGAGTTGTGAAAAACAAAATAAATACCATTCTCCGGCATGCCGGAGAATGTAACATTAGATAAGGTTGACGCTGAGTCCGAGACCTCTGAGTTCGTGCAGAAGTACATTCAGAGATTCAGGAATACCAGCCGGTGGCATAGGTTCACCTTTAACAATGGATTCGTATGCTTTTGCGCGACCGGTAACATCATCCGATTTGATGGTGAGGATTTCCTGCAGGATATTTGAAGCGCCAAATGCTTCAAGTGCCCAAACCTCCATTTCACCAAAACGCTGACCTCCGAACTGAGCTTTACCACCAAGGGGCTGCTGAGTAATGAGAGAGTATGGTCCGATAGAACGCGCATGCATTTTATCATCAACCATATGACCAAGTTTCAGCATATAGATTATACCAACAGTAGCAGGTTGATCAAAACGATCCCCGGTACCACCGTCGTACAAATATGTTTTACCAAACCGGGGTAAACCTGCTTTTGTTGTATAGTCAGTGATTTCCGAAATTTTTGCACCGTCGAAAATAGGGGTTGCAAATTTCAGATCAAGTTTTACACCAGCCCATGCCAGAACAGTTTCGTAGATCTGTCCGAGGTTCATACGGGAAGGCACACCCAGAGGGTTAAGAACGATATCTACAGGAGTACCGTCTTCCAGGAAAGGCATATCCTCATCGCGAACGATTTTGGCAACAATACCTTTATTTCCGTGTCGACCGGCCATTTTATCCCCAACAGTTATCTTTCTTTTCTTGGCAACATAAACTTTAGCCAAACGAACGATTCCGGTGGGAAGTTCATCTCCGATTGTGATATTGTATTTCTTCCTCTTATAGGTTCCGTCAACCTCCTTGTATTTAATCAGGTAGTTGTGAAGAAGGTTTTTAATTACATCATTTTTATCCTTATCGGTTGTCCACTTGCTGGGGTTGACATTATTGAAATCAATTTCCTGCAGTGTTTTCTGAGTGAACTTCACTCCCTTTGCAATGATATCGACTCCATAATAATCTTTTACTCCCTGTGAAGTTTTACCGTTTACCAGTATAAAAAGCTTATCGATAAGTTTATTTCTGAGTTCTTCAATATTTCTGGTGAATTCCTCGTCGATTTTATCAATAATTGGTTTGGTGGTTACTTTTGCTTTCCTGTCTTTCATAGAACGGGAGAACAACTTCTTGTCAATAACCACACCAAAGAGAGAAGGTCCGGCTTTCAATGAAGCATCTTTCACATCACCGGCTTTGTCGCCAAAGATAGCTCTGAGAAGTTTTTCTTCAGGGGAAGGATCTGATTCTCCTTTTGGAGTAATCTTTCCGATGAGAATATCGCCCGGTTTAACTTCTGCACCAATCCGGATAAGACCATTTTCGTCGAGGTTTTTAGTTGCCTCTTCCGAAACGTTTGGAATATCGGATGTAAGTTCTTCAAGTCCGCGTTTGGTATCCCTAACTTCAAGGAGATATTCATCAACATGGATAGAGGTGAATACATCCTCTCTTACAAGACGCTCTGAAAGAACGATTGCATCCTCGAAGTTGTATCCTTTCCAGGGCATAAATGCAACCATAAGGTTACGGCCAAGAGCAAGTTCACCATTCTCTGTAGCATAGCCTTCGGTGAGGATTTCACCGGTTTTTACTTTCTGGCCTTTCGAAACGATAGGAGAAAGATTTACACAGGTGCTCTGGTTGGTTTTTTTAAATTTAGGAAGCTTGTACCGTTTGATGTCGTCATCGAAACTAACAAATTTCTCCTCTTCCGACCTGGAATAACGGATAACGATTTCGTTTGCATCAACAAATTCCACAACTCCATCTCCTTCAGCAAGAACCTGCAGACGCGAATCGCGAACCACTACATGTTCTATTCCTGTTCCCACAATCGGGGCTTCGGGAGCAATAAGGGGAACAGCCTGGCGCATCATATTTGATCCCATGAGAGCACGGTTGGCATCATCGTGTTCGAGGAAAGGAATGAGCGAAGCTGCAATAGAAGCGATCTGGTTAGGAGCGACGTCCATTAGAGCTACACCATCTTTATCAGAAAGGGGAAAGTCGCCGTTAAACCTGGTTTTCACCTTTGGGTTTTTGAAATTTCCTTCTGCATCAAAAGGAGCATTTGCCTGAGCAATTACCTGTTCCTCTTCTTCTTCAGCGCTAAGGTAGATGATACCGCCGGTGGTAAGATCAATTTTCCCAGCTTCTACCTTACGGTATGGAGTTTCAATGAAACCAAGGTTATTGATTTTCGCAAACACGCATAGTGAAGAAATAAGTCCAATATTAGGACCTTCAGGGGTTTCAATCGGGCAAAGTCTTCCGTAATGAGTATAATGCACGTCACGAACTTCGAATCCTGCTCTTTCTCTGGACAGACCGCCTGGTCCGAGTGCAGAAAGACGACGTTTGTGGGTCATCTCTGAAAGAGGGTTTGTTTGGTCCATGAATTGTGAGAGCTGGTTGGTACCAAAAAACGAGTTTATAACTGATGACAGAGTTTTTGAATTGATCAGGTCGATGGGTGTAAAAACCTCATTATCCCTGACGTTCATACGCTCCCGTATTGTTCTGGCCATTCTGGCCAGACCCACACTAAACTGGTTCATCAGCTGTTCACCAACAGTTCTTACTCTTCTGTTACTAAGGTGATCGATATCATCCACATCGGATTTTGAGTTGATAAGTTCGATCAGGTATTTGATAATTGCAATAATATCCTGTTTGGTAAGTACCTTGGTATCATTAGCGATATCGAGGTTCAGTTTTTTGTTGATTCTGTAACGTCCAACTTCACCAAGGTCATATCTCTTATCGGAGAAGAAGAGTTTATCAATAACATCTCTGGCTGTAGCTTCATCCGGTGGTTCGGAATTTCTAAGCTGACGGTAGATGTGCATTACTGCTTCTTTCTCAGAGTTACAGGGATCTTTCTGCAGTGTATTGTATATAATTGCAAAATCGACCATATTTGCTGTTTCCTTGTGCAGCAGAATAGTTTTCGCTCCTGAATCAACGATTAAATCGATGTGATCATTTTCCAGAACTGTTTCGCGGTCGATAATTACTTCATTTCTTTCGATAGACACCACTTCACCTGTATCTTCATCTACGAAATCTTCGGTCCAGGTTTTTAATACCCTGGCAGCGAGGCGGTGGCCAACAAGTTTTTTAAGAGCTGTTTTGGAAACTTTAATCTCATCAGCCAGATCAAAAATTTCGAGAACGTCTTTATCGCTTTCGTAGCCAATTGCACGGAGCAGAGTGGTAACAGGTAGTTTTTTCTTACGGTCGATATATGCATACATGACATTATTTATGTCGGTAGCAAATTCGATCCATGATCCTTTAAAGGGGATAATTCTGGCGGAATAGAGTTTGGTTCCGTTTGCATGGAGACTCTGTCCGAAGAATACGCCGGGAGAGCGGTGGAGTTGAGAAACGACAACCCTTTCAGCGCCGTTTACAATAAACACTCCTCTGGCAGTCATATAGGGAACTGTTCCAAGATAAACATCCTGAATAACTGTATCGAAATCCTCATGTTCAGGATCGGTGCAATACAATTTCAGTTTTGCTTTAAGAGGAACACTGTATGTTAAGCCACGTTCGATGCACTCGTCGATAGAGTACCGAGGGGGGTCAACGTAATAGTCAAGGAATTCCAGAACAAAGTTATTCCGGGTGTCAGAAATCGGGAAGTTTTCCTGGAATACCTGGAAAAGGCCTTCTCTTTTTCTGTTTTCAGGGGTGGTTTCTAATTGAAAGAAGTCTCTGAATGATTTTAATTGCACTTCCAGAAAATCAGGGTATTCGAGCTGATTTTTATTGGAAGAAAAGCTAATCCTCTGATTTGTTTTAACGCTTGACATGTAGTATTTGGGATTATATTGAACTTAAACTAATAAAATAGCAAAAAGGCTTAGAATCCTGACCGTCTGATTTCGGTCTCGGATTCTAAACCCAGAAAGTGTTATAAGCCTTTGCCTTATTTAAGTTCAACTTCTGCTCCTGCTTCTATCAATTGTGCTTTAAGAGATTCTGCTTCATCTTTTGACACACCTTCTTTTACAGGTGCAGGTGCAGCATCAACAACAGCTTTTGCTTCTTTAAGACCGAGGCCTGTTAAATCTTTAACAAGTTTAACGATCTGCAGTTTAGCAGGACCGGCGCTTTTCAGGATAACATCGAAAGTAGATTTCTCAGCTACAGCAGCAACTTCGCCACTGGCAGCAGGACCTGCAACAGCCACAGCTGCAGCAGCGGGTTCGATTCCGTACTGATCTTTTAAAACTGTAAGTAACTCATTTACTTCTTTAACTGTCAATTCTACTAACTGACCTGCGAGTGCATTAATATCTGCCATCTTTATTTAATTTTAGAAATGTTATTAAAAATTATTCTTTTTCTGATAATGTTTTGAGAGCTCCTGCGAGGTTTCTTCCAGGTGCAGAGATTGCGGAAAGCAAGCCCTTCATTGGAGACTGCAGCAGCATCAATACATCACCGATAAGTTCTTCCTTAGATTTTATACTTGAAAGAGCATCGAGTTGTTCATCACCAATATAGATTGATTCTTCCACCCATGCGGCCTTAAGAATTGGTTTATCATTCTTCTTGCGAAACTCTTTGATAAGTTTTGCAGGCGTGCTGTTCGTTTCAGTGAACATTATGGATGTTGAATCCTTCAATACATCAAAAAGTGGTGTATAGTCGATATTTGATCTTTCAAACGCTTTTCTAAGGAGAGTATTTTTGACAACCAGCAACTGGATATCTTTTTCAAAGCATTTTCTTCTTAGCTTGGATGTCTGTTCTGCATTCAGATTAGATATATCAGCCAGATAAAAATGTTTTGTATTTGCGATCCGTTGCGAGAGATCGTCAATTATTACGTCCTTTTCTTCTCTTCTCATAATATAGAGATCTTTGCGCGTTTAAATTATTCTTCGATAGCTTTAGCATCGATTTTGATGCCTGGGCTCATGGTACTGGACATATAGATACTTTTAATATAAGTACCTTTTGCAGATGAGGGTTTCAGCTTAACAATGGTCTGGATAAATTCTTTTGCATTGTCGGCTATTTGCTCGGGGTTAAAAGAGGCTTTACCAATAGAAGAGTGAATAATACCGAATTTATCAACTTTAAAGTCGATTTTTCCCATTTTCACTTCTTTAACGGCTTTACCTACTTCCATAGTAACGGTACCACTTTTTGGGTTGGGCATAAGTCCTCTGGGACCCAATACTCTACCAAGTTTACCGATTTTACCCATTACAGAGGGCATGGTGATGATAACATCAATGTCGGTCCAACCTTTCTCGATTTTCTCAACATAATCATCAAGTCCAACGTAATCAGCACCAGCTTCTTTTGCTTCGTCCACTTTTTCTGGAGTGCATAGAACCAGTACCCTGACCTGTTTACCTGTACCGTGAGGAAGGGTTACAACGCCTCTCACCATTTGATTTGCTTTCCTGGGGTCAACACCAAGGCGTACATCGAGATCCACTGAGGAGTCGAATTTTGCTTTGGTAATTTCCTTAACCAGTACGGCAGCTTCATTAAGTTTGTAGGCCTTTTCAACTTCAATTTTCTCTAAAGCTAACTTCCTATTTTTAGTAAGTCTGGTCATTGTGAATTTTTGTTAAATGTTTGACGGGAATGTTCCGCTAACGGTAATTCCCATGCTCCTTGCTGTTCCGGCAACCATTTTCATGGCAGATTTGACGGTAAAGGAATTCAGGTCGGGCATTTTGCTTTCGGCAATAGCTTTTACCTGATCCCAGGTTACAGAAGCCACCTTTACACGGTTGGGTTCCTGTGAACCTTTTTTAATTTTCGACAATTCCATCAATTGCACTGCTACCGGTGGAGTCTTAACAATAAAATCAAACGACTTATCGGAATAAACCGTTATGATCACAGGCAGCAACTTTCCTGCCTGATCCTGAGTTTTGGCATTGAACTGTTTGCAGAATTCCATGATATTCACTCCTTTGGAACCCAATGCGGGACCAACGGGAGGTGAAGGGTTTGCGGCCCCACCACGAATCTGCAACTTTATCATGCCGTCTACTTCTTTTGCCATGATCTGATTTAATTTATTTGATTACCGGTTTTCATCTTTTTGATTCCGTACAGGAAGCATTAAATTGGATGTACGTAAAAAAAATCGATGAATATTTTAAATATTTTATCCTTCTTTTTCAACTTGCATAAAACTCAGTTCGAGTGGTGTTTTACGTCCGAAGATTTTAACCATCACCTTGAGTTTTTTCTTCTCTTCATTAACTTCTTCAATAGTCCCTGTAAAACTGTTAAAGGGTCCATCAACAACTTTAACTGATTCTCCCACGAAAAACGGCACATTCAGTTCCTCATCTGTAGCAGCCAGCTCATCAACTTTTCCAAGGATTCTGTTTACTTCACTAACTCTGAGTGGAGTGGGTGTTTCATCACCTTTGGCTCCAAGAAATCCTATAACGTTGGTAATATTTTTCAAAATATGAGGTATTTCCCCAACGAGGGAAGCCTCAATAAGTACATATCCGGGAAAGTAATTTCTTTCCTTGCTGATTTTTTTACCGTTTCTTATCTGGTAAACTTTTTCGGTAGGAATCAGAACCTGCGAAATATAATCCTGCAGGTTTAGTCTGGCAACTTCGCTGTCAATAAGCTCTTTAACTTTTTTTTCTTTTCCGCCAATAGCTCTGATGACATACCACTTCTTTTCAATATCGCTCATTTACCCGTTTAAAAGAATGATTAATATAATAGTTTCAGAAGGTTTTCAAAGCTGATGTCCATTGCAAATACGACAAGAGCAATAATAACGGTTGCCACCATAACAATAATGGCACTATTCTGCAGTTCCTTCCAGCTGGGCCAGGTCACTTTATAGAAAAGTTCTTTAAATGACTCTTCGAAATAGATACTGATTTTTCTCATATTTATGAAGTTTGCACGGGAGGAGCGACTCGAACGCCCGACACCTGGTTTTGGAGACCAGTGCT
>CAYOLQ010000139.1:0-8731 GCA_964404825.1 uncultured Chitinophaga sp. | reverse complement strand
TTCTGCCTCCCATGGCTTCGTACATATCCCAATAAACAAAACCGGATTCAAGAGTTGCCCTTCTTATTGCATCCCGGACTCCTTCGAGGTTGGGATAGGTAATAAAATTATCTTTGTCTTTTACCGACATATCCGATGGGCCAATAACGATTACGGGTACGCCGGGACGAATTCTTCTGATAACCGATAACTCCCTCTTAAAATATCGTTCATAGCTGTTAAAATTTTCTGTCATGTAAGGCACTACATTTCCTCCAAACTGAAGTATGATAAGTCCTACATCCATAAGATCATACATTTGGGAAAGAAAAGCAGTATCTGTTTTGGAGAAAACAAGTCCTGAACTTCCGCGTAGCGGAATATTATCTAAAGCTACTCCCCATGAATTATCTACTGAAACACCGTAGACACTCGCAATTCCATGTCCCGAAAATTCAAATTTAAGTTCCTCGGGAGTTTCCCCGAATTTCCATTTGAGTTTTCTGAGTTCTCCGTCGGGTTGAAGAACCACAGAATCAATTAACGAATTATTTTTAAGTACCCGCAATTGCAATGGCTGATATTCTGGTTGTACAAAAAGAGCAACATCAGAATACACTCTCGATGTGGAATATGCTTTGGATGAGGGGGAAATCTTCAGCCAGCTGTTAACTGAGGAAGTGTCAGCATTTTTCTGTCTGGCAAAGGAAAAAAGTGCCCCAAAACGATTATGGTCTATTGTAGTATCCGTTTTAGGAAATCCCGTGAACCTTTCCCAGTTTTCAGAGTATTCCTGACTGATCGATAAATGCCTGTTGTAGAGCGGAACAACAGGAAAGGTCCCGCAACCTGATCCCCCGAAATATGTCTGCAATTTATACCTGATGAAAGAACTCATGCGATCGTCCTCGATCTGGGAATCGCCATAATGAAGAATTCTGACCAGTTTCTTTTGCGATTTAAGAATCCTGAGTTTCCTGAAAAAAGGGTATAAAGCAGTAGGGTACTCCCCAGGATACTCGAGCGTATAGCTTACTTTTCTAAGACTGTCTGCATTAGCCAGAGTTTCCTCTGTTACCTCTGTAATAACCTCATTTTCTGAAGAGACTGCAATCAGCGCTATGATGGAATCTGTTACTTGATCGGACAGCGGAACCTGTGTATTCTTTAAAATTTCGGAAATATCTGCATATTGCACAGTATCTTCTTCGAGGAAATCATTAAGGGATGCAAATTTAAAGTGGACATGCTTTCCTGCCTGAATTCCCTTTTCAGGAAATATCCAAGCAATAATAAACAATAAAACAAAAATACTGAAGATGAAAAGCAAGGTCTGAAAAGGTTTCATATCCTCAGGATTTGATTATGCCTCAGCCTTTTCTCCTGATTTTCAATACCTGTCCCGGCTTTATGCTGTCTCCGTCTCTCATATTATTCAATCGTGCAATGTCGGTATCACTTACTCCCGGAAATTTTTTCGCGATATCCCAGAGTGTATCCCCCGACCTGACCGTGTAGGTTTCATATTCACCATAATTTGCAGGAACTGCGACAGAGCTATAGCTTGCAGGTTTAACTGCTGAAGGAGTAACCGGTTTGCCAACGCGCGCCTGCTTTTCCTCAAAACTGAGATTATCAATATTCCGGTATTTCTCGGCATTTCCTTTGGGTACATATATTGCAAGTGTTTGTCCGGAACGAATCATATTCTGACGAATATTATTCCAGTAACGCAAATCGGAAAGTTGAACATTGTACCAGGTAGAGATGAATCCGAGATTATCACCGGATTTCACGGTATAGGTAAGTTTAGTGTATTTATCCGCCGGAAGATCAGCGAGGTACGTTGTTTTTGTGGTAGGGCTTATAATTACATTGTCCTTGTTAAAATAAACCGAATCTTTATAGGCAAAAATTGAATCCTGCAGTTCAATAAAACGCATAGACTGTTTTTGAGGTATCCTGAGAGCGTAGGGTTTGCTGTCGCCTGGAATAATGTCATATTTATACTGAGGGTTCATATCCCGTAACTGCTCAACCGGAATCCCCATTACTTCTGCAACTTGTTTCAGGTGGAGTTTATCATGGACCATAATTGTATCTGTATGAAACTCAAAATCAACCCGGGCCGGATAAAGATTATGCTCTTTGGAATAATTCATAACATAGGTAGCAGCAATAAAAGCAGGCACATATCCGCGGGTTTCACGGGGCAGATAATAGTAGATATCCCAGTAATTTCTTTTTCCTCCGGAACGGCGGATAGCTTTATTAACATTACCGGGTCCGCAGTTATAAGCTGCAATAACCAGGGTCCAGTCGTGGTAGATATCATAAAGATCCCTTAAAAATCCTGCTGCTGCCACAGTGCTTTTCAGGGGATCGCGTCTCTCATCAACCAGAGAGTTGACGGTAAGACCATACGTTTTCCCTGTATAATACATAAACTGCCACATTCCTGTTGCCCCTGCACGCGAAACTGCCCGAGGGTTTAATGCGGACTCAATAACAGACAGATATTTAAGTTCTTCAGGGATACCGTACTGGTCAAAAACCTCTTCGAACATAGGAAAGTAATAATCTGTCAGCCGGAGCATAATCTGAACCCTGTCGCGACGGCTGTGTGTGTACATATCAATGAAATTGCGAACAATACGGTTATAAGACATTTCCATTATAACCGGCAGCCGGCCCAAACGATCGATATAAACGGAATCCGGAAAATCGGGAACGAGAGCGTCTTCTTCAAGATAAATAAGGCTGTCGGCTTCAACTATCTGCACGCCCATCTGAACATAATAGAGGTTTAAAAGGCTATCGAGATTCTCACCAAATCCGGAAATAATAATGGTATCTTCTATTTTTATTGTGTCCTTATCATCTGCAAATAAGGTCGTCCCTCCTGTCAGCACCAATAAAAACGTGCACATTACGAAATTTCTTAAACCCATCATTCTTTTTTTAATTTCAGCAAATATAAAAAAATTAAACTAGGGAATAGGGTACATTGTACATATTGCTGTTAACCAAGTCAGGACAATTCAAAGATATGCGAACGAAAATAGAAAATGCATGAACGGTTTTATAAAGAATGGAGTGTATCCAAGCCAGGATCAGAAATTAAGTGATGCTCTGAGGGTAAAAGTGCTGGTTCCCGGCAGAATTAATGGAGAGGGCGATTGCATGATGGATGGTTCAATTCTCAGGGTAATATCCTCGCTTACATCCCAATCGAAAAGATATGCATCAACTGTAGCGTCAATTATCTGAAGCAGGTAAAAGCCTGCGGTTCCAATTATTGTAAGGTCTCTGTATCGCTTATAAGAATTCTTTGTGCGTTCAATCTGCTCAAGTGTAATCGGGAAATCATAATCGAGATCATAATCGGGATAGTCGATAAATGCCTGTTTCCAGAGAATGTAACCCTTCCGGTTATAGTTGAAAAAAAAAGCTAAGGTTCCAAAACCTGCGTAAACAATAGGTACTTTCCAGTATTTTCTATTGTAAATCTGACCCAGACCGGGAAGAATTGCAGACATTAGAGCTGCTTTTTGAGGATTCTGATAAGCTGAGTCGAGTTTATATGATTCGTCAACTTTTGTTGTATCTATAAGGTTTTCCTCCTGGGTTTGGGCATTTGCACAACCCATAAAAAGGAACAGGAGAACGATGCAGGCTCTCGATGCTTTGTATGAATTACCATTGTATCGAAGTGTGTTCTCAGGCATTCAGTTTATCCAGTATGGCAATAATTCGTTCAAGTTCTTCGTCGGAAGTAAAAGGAATAACGATTTTCCCTGAGCCTTTAGTACTTCTTTTAAAGTCAACTTTAGTACCAAAGTGCCGGGAAAGATGTGTTGTCAGATCCTCATACTCTTTAACTACCGGTTCTTTACTGCCTTTACCTGAAGAATTTTTTTCTTCTTTTGAACCTTCCTGTAGTTTACGTACCAGTTCCTCAACTTTTCTTACCGAAAGATCGCTTTTTACAGTTTCTTCATAAACATACTGCTGATCTTCCGCGTCTTCAAGGTTAACAAGAGCGCGGGCATGGCCCATTGATATTTTTGCATTTCTGAGACCTATCTGAATTTCTGCCGGAAGCTTAAGCAAACGGAGATAATTGGAAATTGTTGAGCGCTTTTTCCCCACCCTTTCACTCAGGTTTTCCTGGGTGAGACTGCATTCTTCGATAAGCCGCTGGTAGCTGATAGCAACTTCGATTGAATTCAGGTCTTCCCGTTGAATGTTTTCAACAAGAGCCATTTCGAGCATATTCTGATCGTTGGCAACTCTGACGTAGGCAGGGATTTTCCTGAGACCGATTTTCTTTGATGCCCTGAATCTTCTTTCTCCGGTTATGAGCTGGTATTTTCCATTCTCCAGAACCCTTACGGTGATTGGCTGTATGATTCCAATTTCTCTGATCGATTCTGCAAGCTCATCAAGTGCCTCCTCATCAAATTTGGAGCGGGGCTGCCAGGGGTTTGCTTCAATATCCTTGATCGCAATTTCACTGATGGCATCAACCATCGCCTTTGCACTTTCGATATCCCCTCCGTCGATCAAAGCACCAAGACCTCTGCCAAGCACGTTTTTTGTGGCCATAATTCAGATTTATTCTATTATTTTTTCTTTGTTCTTAATTAATGTCTTATCATTCCTCTGCAGAATTTCTCTTGCAAGATTCAAATAATTTATTGCTCCCTTTGACTCCGCATCATACAATATACAAGGCTTTCCGAAACTCGGAGCTTCGCTTAATTTTATATTCCGCTGAACAATTGTATCAAAAACCATTTCCTGAAAATGCTTTTTAACCTCTTCAACAACCTGATTTGATAATCTTAACCGGGCATCATACATCGTTAGCAAAAAACCTTCGATTTCAAGTTCCGGATTCAGACGATTCTGAATGATTTTGATCGTATTCAAAAGTTTTCCGAGACCTTCAAGAGCAAAGTATTCGCACTGTACGGGTATGCATACCGAGTCGGCAGCAGTAAGCGAATTAACTGTAATCAAACCGAGTGAAGGAGAACAGTCAATAAGAATAAAATCATATTTATCACGCACTTTTTCAACCACCTTTTTCAGCATATATTCCCGTTCAGGCAGATTAAGCATTTCTATCTCAGCACCAACCAGGTCGATATGCGATGGAATCAAATCAAGATATTCCATCTCGGAATTAAGAATGATCTTATTGGGATCAACATCCTCGATCAGACACTCATAAATGCTTGTTTTAACCTTTCGGATGTCGAAGCCTGTTCCCGAAGTTGCATTTGCCTGGGGATCTGCATCAATTATAAGGGTTCTTTTCTCAAGGACTGCAAAACTGGCTCCCAGATTAATGGCTGTGGTGGTTTTTCCTACCCCGCCCTTCTGATTTGCCAATGCTATTACTTTACCCATTTAGTATGTGTTTTTTACAAAATAATGTATTTTTTCAGGGGATTCAAATTTACTACTTAAATAACAGACATCATTTTTTTGCCTGTTTTATATTGCAAACATTTTATTTTGCGATTATCAAGACGATATCAACACTTTATCAACAGGTTTTAAACGATATCCCTGTTTCGGAAACATTTTGATATCCTGCTAATTTTCAAGCGTATAGACCATTTTCATTTATAACCGAAAATACTTAAATACGCATTGGCTCATACTACTCAAAAATATAGTTTAAAACTTTAACTCCGGAACAATTTTAAGGTTATTATTTAAAAAAAACATTGGTGTCTCATTAAAAATTATTTGTATGCCGAAAGCCTTTATAATATACCTTTCGCCTGCAGCGGACTTTATACAATTTGGGCTTAATTTGTTTCCTGCCGATATTATATCCCTGACGTAATACTATCCAGAAATGATCCGGCAATGCGATCGTAGCAAAAGGGTTAAGAGAGAATCGTATGTACGTGTCAGGTGGATGGTATATTAATTTACCGGACAACACTGAAAAACGCCAAATCGTTCATAAATGCTATTGCTGTGGTACTATGTCACATGAGTCTTTTTCGCAAACTCCATAGTCAGTAAGACAGGTTAACAAAAATAGTTTATATTTGACCGTGTTTTTAATACCCTGCCTTATGAAGGAAGACTGGAAAGAAAACTGGCTTGTAATTGTTAATCCAAATGCCGGCGCCGGAAGATGCTGGCTCGACTGGCCGAAAGTTGAAACATTCCTTAATTCATTCGGTTTTAAATACCATCGTGAATTTACATTAAAAAAGCTTCATGCTATCGTTCTTACACGCAAGTTTATAAATCTGGGTTACCGGAAAATTATAGTTGTTGGTGGTGACGGCACAATGAATGAGGTAATTAATGGTATATTCCTGCAGAAACGTTTTGAAACTACCGACATAATTCTGGGAATGATTCCTGTTGGAACAGGAAATGACTGGGGAAGAATGTTTGGAATAAGTCATAATTACGAAGAAGCTATTCAAACCATTCTTGCATCAAAAACATTTATACAGGATGCCGGAAAAGTTATATTCAGAAATAAGGAAAGGACCCTTCACCGGTATTTTGTAAATATTGCCGGTCTTGGTTTTGATGCAATGGTGGTTAAAAAAACTAACCGGCTAAAAGACAGCGGAAAGAGCAACCCATTTATTTATAAATACAATATTCTCACCTCCCTTTTTAGTTTTAAATCCCCCAGGGCCACCATTGAAGTAGACGGAAAGTCAGTTACAAACAGGGTTTTCAGTGTTTCTGTGGGTATCTGCAAATTTAACGGTGGAGGGATGATGCCATTACCCGATGCAAAAGCAGATGATGGTTTGTTTGATCTTACCGTAATAAAGAAAATTGCAAGATGGGATGTAATCCGAAGCATGAAACGGCTTTACGACGGCACCATTGTAACACATCCAAAGGTTGATACCTACCAGGGAAAAAGCATTAGAATTTCTTCAAATACAAATATTTTTCTGGAAACAGATGGAGAAAGTCTTGGCCATACACCCATGGATTTCGAAATTATCCCCAGGAGCATTTGCGTATTAAGTGCCAAAGAAACAGCCTGATTTACTTTTCAAGCAGCTCCACTCTGTAAACCTTTGGCCAGTTTTTTCCGGTAACGAATAAGCGCTTTTGGTCTTTGTCCCATGCAATACCATTCAGAACATCTATATAGTCATGCATATCCTCCGGTTTTAACAATCCCCGCATATCAACAATCCCTGTAACTTTTCCATTTGAGGGATCAATAATTACAATTTCATTTGTCATATAGCGGTTAGCATATAGCTTTCCGTCAATGTATTCCAGTTCATTCAGGCTGTCAACCTCAGAAAAGTTGTTATATACCTCTATTTTGCGGTTAACTGTGAAATACTGAGGATCAATAAAATATATACCGTTTGTTCCGTCACTCATTATTATCTGACTCCCGTCGTTTGTCAAACCCCAGCCTTCAATATTCTGGTAAAAGAATTTCTGAATCTGCTCAAAACTCTCTGCATCATATATGAATCCAACCTGGGAACGATATGTTAACTGGTAAATTTTCCCGTTAAGCTTCGTAATTCCTTCTCCAAATAAATCAGAACTCAATGTCCTTGACTTAATAATATCGCCGGTACCGGGAGTTATTTTTCGAAGGGAGGACTGTCCTAGCTGTCCCGTTCCTTCCAGAAAATATCCATCATGATACTCAAATCCTTGTGTATAGGCACGTTTATCGTGAGGAAAAGTACCCAAAACCCTGTATGTAAACTGTTTAGGTTTGATATCACTCAAAAACCTTAAGGGTATTGATGTGCTTTCGGATTTTCCTCCGGGAAAATATGCGGTTAACCTTAACCGGATAATTCCGGGTTTACTGACCTTTGCAACGAGAATCGTTTCATTTCCCCCACCCGATATTCGCCCTGAAACCTTGCCATCCAGAAAAAACGTGATAGAATCAGCTGAAACAGTGTTATCTGTCTTTTTAATCTTAATCAGAATATTTGCTTCCGGAAAAAATGTCTGATTAGCCTGTGGAGATTCAAAAGTATAAATCTGTGTCTGCACATTGCTTACCGGCTTTTCACCCTGGGACTTTGCAGTGTCTTCAGCTTTCTCATGAACGCAGCATGAAAAAGTCATGAAAATGAAGAATAATGCTGTGATAAAGCTTACTTTCTGGAGATTCATTTTTCAGGAAATATATTTTTTAACCGGTTAAAAACTGAATTTTTGTTTCGGGAAAGTCTGCGTAACTCTTCCTTTATACCAGGATTTTCATCAGGATTGAGTAAATGCCAGATCTCACCCCAGCCGATTAAGCCACCAATATTTCTGTCATCGATAAAGATGTCAGCATTTATTTTTCTGCTTACAGTTTCGTCGTATTTCTCCTCAGGGTAGCTTTTATTAACCGCATAAAACTCAATTCCTTTTTTCCTGCAATACTCTACAGCTTCCTCAAGTTCCTTTCCGGTGCGTATTGTCCACAAAATTAGCTGATGGTTTTGTTTTTGAAGCTCATGAAGAGTTTCGAAAGCAAATAGTATCTCTTTACCAATAGCAGGGTATCGGTGTTCAACAAGTGTTCCATCAAAATCTACAGCAATAATCATTTTAGAAATTTAGAATTCAGAATTCAGAAGTTAGAATCCGGATCGCAAAATTAAGAAAAATTTCGGGAGAGATATAGGAATAGGCTCAAATCAATAAAATACTATGTGTTACATTTAGATTTACAGTCTAATTAACAATAATTGTTTAAAGTTCTTTGAAATAT